>CAMLLA010000293.1 GCA_946480525.1 uncultured Asticcacaulis sp.
AGTGTTGGCCTTAATGTGACGGTCCAGGAAGGCGATCCGCGCACCATGGCGGTGATCGAGCCTTACCTGAAGGAACTTAAGGTCGCGACCGCTGTCGCGGACCTGAAAGTCCCGGTCGGCGCGTCATATGATGTGATCGTCGTCGAAGGCGCGGTCGCCGAACTGCCGGCGGCATGGCTGAAGGCGCTGAAGCCCGGTGGCCGGCTGGGTGTCGTCCTGAAGGACGGCCCGGTCGGGCGCGCGCGTCTGTATATCCGGCTGGAAAACGGCTTTTCGGAACGCGAAGTCTTCGATTCGTCGCCTTCGACTCTTCCTGGCTTTGCACGCACACCGAGTTTTGAGTTTTAACAACGAGCGATATGCCGAACGAAGTTCGGCGAAGCCAACAGTGTCAGCGGTTTTTCGGCTTAATATCGCGACAAAATAATGGCTATGAATTCCGTGCGATTTCGTTTGGAATTTGTTATGTGTTGCGTAGGTAAGAGATTAAAGGTTTCGACTGTTGCCGTTTTCTGACAGCCAGAAGCCATGGAATATGAAAAAAGCTTAACTGGCCGGCGTGTAGCGTTTCTGGCAGGTTGCAATTGTAACGCATTTTGCGACGGGGCGACGGGGAGGCATTGGGCTACCCTGAAACGACCGACTGGCTCGGATACGACGAGCCGCACCCGAGGGCGCGGCCGTTTCTTTCTTTGGGGTGCTTCATGAGCAAACGGGTTTTGATTTCAGCTGTGGCGATGTCGCTGCTGGCCTTTGGCATGGCGGGGGGCGCTTATGCGGAAACCCTGTCCGACGCAATTGCCATGGCCTATGCCAACAACCCGTCGCTGCAGCGGGCGCGGGCACAGCAGCGCGCCACCGACGAAGGTTACGTCCAGGCACGGTCGCAACTGGGACCGAACGTCGGCTTCAGCTTCGACAAGACCTACCACGATCACGACCAGTCGTTCGCGGCCGGCAATCAGCGCTCGACGCAAGGATTGGGCTTCTCGGCCTCGCAGACCCTGTTCTCGACCGGCGGCATCTCGTCCCAGATTGACGCCGCGAAATCGGGCGTTCTGGCGGGTCAGCAAGACCTGCGCTCGATCGAACAACAGATACTGCTGAGCGTCATCGACATCTACACCGCCGTCCGCCGCGATCAGGAAGCGCTGCAGATCAGTCAGGACAACTATAACATCCTGAAGCAGCAACTGGATCAGACCACCGCTCAGTTCGAAGCCGGTCAACTGACGCGCACCGACGTTGCGCAATCGCAGGCCCGCCTGTCGCAATCCGCCGCCGGCCTCGCCCAGGCTCAGGCGCGTCTTGACGGTGACCGCGCGAGCTATGTCGCCATTGTCGGTCAGGCGCCGACGGCCCTTGAGCCTGTGCCGGAAATCCCTGGCCTTCCGGCCAGCTTCAATGCCGCGCTCGATACAGCCCAGGCCAACAACCCGGACCTCCAGGCCGCCAGCTATGCGGCTGAAGCCGCAGCTTCGCGTGTCAAGGCCGCCCGCTCGGTCTTCGGTCCGCGCGTCGGTCTGTCGGTGACGTCCAGCCAGTCCGGTTTCTCGGGGGCTCTGGGCAGCTTTGAAGATGAGCAGAACACGACCGCGGGCCTGCGCCTGACCGTGCCTCTGTTCAGCGCCGGCCTGAACGGTTCGCGCGTCCGCGAAGCCATGGAAGGCGAGACCGCTGCCAAGCTGACCGTCGAGGATACGCGGCGCACCGTCGTTTCGACCGTGTCCCAGGCCTGGTCCAACATGATCGCCGCCCGCTCGGCTGTCGTATCCAACCAGGAGCAGGTGCGTGCCGCCGGCGTCGCCGCCGAAGGCGTCAAGACCGAGCAGCAGGTTGGCCTGCGCACCAATATCGAAGTGCTGAACGCCGAGCAGGAATACCGGGCCGCCCAGCTGGACCTCGTCAATGCCCAGCGCAGCGCCTACGTCGCCGCGGCCCAGCTTGTGGCCGTGACCGGCAATCTGACGCCTGCGGCTTTCGGCGCCAATGTCGAAACCTACGATCCGAACGCCAACTTCAAGCGCGTGAAGAACAAGGGCTGGACGCCGCTTGAGCCGGTCGTTCACGTCGTTGACAAGGCCGCGGCCGGTTTCCTGCCGGGCAGCAAGTAATCGTCGGTCTTACGTATCGATAGAGGGCGCGGATCGGGAACGGTCCGCGCCCTTTCTGTTTGGTCACAGAAAATTAGCGGTTCACACGAATTTCGCGGCCGGGCTTGCCCGATAAGAGTTGAAAAAAAACGCGAATAAGTGTCCCCTGTCGCTGGCTTCAATTTCCGAACCCGATTCGCAGTAGATAAAGACAATGGCAGAACAATCCGCACACGAACCGACTATGGAGGAAATCCTCGCATCGATTCGCCGCATCATTTCGGAAGATGATGCGCCGGAAGATGCCGAAGCCAAGGCTGCGCCCGAACCGGCCGCTGCGGCACCGGAACCCGAGCCTGAACCGGAAGTCGAAGATGAACCGGAAGAAGATGTTCTGGAACTGACCGAGACCTATGAAGCGCCGAAGGGTGCGATATCGATCGGCGATATCGATGCCTATGAGCCCGAAGAAGAGGTTGCGTTCGAACCCGAACCTGAACCGGCCCCTGCACCCGCACCGGCTCCGAAACCAAAGGCTCCGGCCGCTGCCGGTGGTCTGGTCAGCGAGCGTACGGAATCTGTAGCGGCTTCGGCTTTCGGGTCGCTGACCGGTGCCCTGCTGGTACCGAAAAGCGACCGTACCCTGGAAGACGTGACGCGTGACCTGCTGCGTCCGCTGCTGCAGGCCTGGCTTGACGAAAACCTGCCGGCGATCGTCGAGGAGCAGGTCCGTCTCGAAGTCGAGCGTATTGCTCGCCAATCTCGTCGGTAATTGGCCGTTAAAACCTAGATTTCCCAACCCTCAGAGGTTAAGAGAGCGGCTCACAACAGTGTGCCGCTTTTTCTTATTGATCGATCATCATGCTTGAAAAGACTTTCGACCCATCCGCCGTTGAACCTCGCCTGTATAAGATGTGGGAAGAGTCAGGCGCCTTTGCGCCAAAAGGTGAGGGCGAGCCCTTTTCGATCGTCATTCCGCCCCCCAATGTGACGGGTAGCCTGCATATCGGCCATGCGCTTAACAACACGCTGCAGGACGTGCTGACGCGATTCGAACGCATGCGCGGCAAGGCGGCCCTATGGCTGCCGGGCACCGACCACGCTGGCATCGCGACGCAGATGGTTGTTGAGCGCCAGCTGGCGGCTAATGGTAATGTCGGCCGCCGCGACATGGGGCGTGACGCCTTTGTCGCCAAGGTGTGGGAATGGAAGGCCGAATCCGGCGGCACGATTGTTCGCCAACTGCGCCGGCTGGGCGCGTCGTGCGACTGGTCGCGTGAACGCTTCACGCTCGATGACGGTCTGTCGGCGGCGGTGCGCAAGGTGTTCGTCCAGCTCCACAAGGACGGGTTGATGTACCGCGACAAGCGGCTGGTCAACTGGGATCCGCACTTCCAGACCGCTATCTCCGACCTTGAAGTCGAGCAGAAGGAGGTCGAAGGGGCCTATTACCACTTTGCCTATCCGCTGGCCGACGGGGTGACCTATCAGCACCCGGTCAAGGACGAGGACGGCAACGAGACGTTTGAGACACGCGACTATATCGTCGTGGCGACGACGCGCCCGGAAACCATGCTGGGCGATACGGGCGTCGCCGTGCACCCCGAAGACGAGCGTTACAAGGGCCTGGTCGGCAAGTTCGTTACCTTGCCGATCGTCGGCCGCCGCATACCCATCGTCGCCGACGACTATGCCGATCCGGAAAAGGGCTCGGGCGCGGTCAAGATCACCCCAGCGCACGACTTCAACGACTTCATGGTCGGCAAGCGCGCTGGCCTTGAGGCCATCAACATCATGGACGCCTACGCGCGCCTGAACGACACCGTGCCGGAACAGTATCGTGGTCTTGATCGTTTCATCGCGCGCAAGGGCATCCTCCAGGAGATGGAGGACCTCGGTCTGCTGAAGGGCGTAGAAAAGACCCGCCATGTCGTGCCGCACGGCGACCGTTCGGGTGTGGTTATAGAACCCTACCTGACCGACCAGTGGTACGTGAACGCCGGCGAGCTGGCCAAGGAAGCCATCAAGGCGGTCGAGGACGGCCGCACGGTGTTCGAGCCGAAGAACTGGGAAAAGACCTATTTCGAATGGATGCGCAACATTGAGCCATGGTGCGTGTCGCGCCAGCTGTGGTGGGGCCATCGTATCCCGGCCTGGTATGGTCCGGACGGCCATGTCTTCGTCGCCCTGAGCGAAGCCGAGGCGCAGGCCGAGGCGGCAGTGCATTATGGCAAGGCTACGGAACTGACTCAGGATGAGGACGTGCTCGATACGTGGTTCTCCTCCGCGCTGTGGCCGTTCTCGACCATGGGATGGCCAGAGAGCACCGAAGACCTCAAGCGATTCTATCCGACGCATACCCTGATCACGGGCTTCGATATCATCTTCTTCTGGGTCGCCCGGATGATGATGATGGGCCTGCATTTCACCGGCGAGGCGCCGTTCAAGCGCGTCTTCATCAACGCCCTGGTCCGCGACGACAAGGGCCAGAAGATGTCGAAGTCCAAGGGCAATGTCATGGACCCGCTGGTGCTGGTCGATGAGTTCGGCGCAGATGCTCTGCGGTTTACCCTGACGGCCATGTCGGGGCAGGGGCGCGACATCAAGTTGGCCCGGCAACGCATTGAAGGCTATCGCAATTTCGGCACAAAGCTGTGGAACGCCACACGCTTCTGCCAGATGAACGAATGCCAGCGCCAAGCCGGTTTCGATCCGTCGGCCGTCAAGCTGACGCTCAGTCGCTGGATCCGTGGCGAGGTGGCCAAGACCAATTCCGCGGTGACCACGGCCCTTGAGGCCTGCGCCTTCGATGACGCCGCCAATGCGCTGTATAAGTTCATCTGGAACGTCTTCTGCGACTGGTACCTGGAACTGGCCAAGCCGATTCTGAACGGCGACGAGCAGGCGGCGACCGATGAAATCCGCGCCATGACCGCCTGGGTGCTCGACCAGGCCATGATCATGCTGCATCCGGTCATGCCCTTCCTGACCGAAGAACTGTGGCAGCAGACAGGGGGCGAAGGTATGTTGATGACGGCCTCGTGGCCGGTGTTTGAAGCCGCAACCATTGACGCGGCGGCCGACGAAGAGATCAATTGGCTGATCGATATGATCAGTGAAATCAGGTCGATACGCTCGGAAATGAATGTGCCGGGTTCGGCGCGCGTGCCGCTGAGCCTGCTC
>CAMLLA010000294.1 GCA_946480525.1 uncultured Asticcacaulis sp.
CGGGGCCATGTTCGTCGACAATGGCGCGGAACTTATTGGCGACCGTCGAGAGGGCCTCGTCCCACGAGGCCGCTTCCATCTTGCCGTCGGCATTGCGGATTTTCGGCTGGAGCAGGCGGCCGTTGAGACCAAACGTGTTGCCGAGCGCCGTGCCCTTCGAGCACAGGCGGCCCTGGTTGGCCGGGTGCAGACTGTCGCCGGTGACGGCCAGCGCACGGTTTTCGCTGGGCGCCGCCGACACACCGCAGCCAACCCCGCAATAGGGGCAGGTCGTCTTTACGGTATGAGGTTCGGCGTCACGCGGCATATGAGGGTTCCGGAGGTTTGCGTTCCCCTCTCCCGCCACTTGAGGGGAGAGGGTGGCTTAGCTTGCTAAGCCGGGTGAGGGGTTCTTACCGGCGGCAACCCCTCATCCGGCCCTTCGGGCCACCTTCTCCCCTCAGGTGGGGAGAAGGGATTGGGTCAGCTGTTCAGGCCGAGGAGAATGCGGCCGTCTTCGATCATCAGCGGCACGACCGGCGTACAGCCTTTGCCGGCGTCGGCGCCCATGGCCTGGCCCGTCTCGAGCGAGATGGACCAGTTGTGCAGGGGACAGGCGACGGCCTTGCCGTGGACGATGCCTTCCGACAGCGGCCCGTTCTTGTGCGGACAGCGGTCGAAGATGGCGTAATATTCGCCCGAGACGGTGTGGAAGACCGCGACGGCGCCGAGATCGGTTTCGACACGACGTGCCCCCTGATAGGGCACATCGGCGGCAGCGCCGACATCGGTCCAGTGGATGCTTACTGAGGCGTTCATTCCGCCGGCTCCTGAGTTTCAACTTGCAGATGGTCTTGCGAGACGCCCTGACGCAGGTCGGCCAGCGGCGAGAAGACCTTGGCGGGGGCGGATTTCGGGGCGTGCTCGGCCCACGGATCGACCTGATAGACCTCCTGGCTTTCCTTGAAGCGGGCGACGAGGGCGGCGCGATCCGCCGGATCGGCCAGGCCGTCCTTGACGAATTGCAGGCCGACGCGTTCGATCCACGGCGCGGTGCGTTCCAGATACCAGGCATCTTCGCGATAGAGCTGGACGAAGGCCATCGACCATTCCAGCGCTTCCTCTTCGGTCGCGACCTTCGTCAGCAGGTCGGTGACGCGGACGTGGATGCCGGCATTGCCTCCGACATGCAGTTCATAGCCGCTGTCGACGCAGACGACGCCGAAGTCCTTGATGGTGGCTTCCGCGCAGTTGCGCGGGCAGCCCGAAGCGGCCATCTTGAACTTGTGCGGCATGTAGCTGCCCCAGGTCGCCTGCTCGAGTTTCACACCGAGACCGGTCGAGTCCTGTGTGCCGAAACGGCACCATTCCGAACCGACGCAGGTCTTCACCGTGCGCAGGGCCTTGGCGTAGGCGTGGCCCGACACCATGCCGGCGGCATTGAGGTCGGCCCAGACGGCTGGCAGGTCTTCCTTCTTGACGCCGAACAGGTCGAGACGCTGGCCGCCGGTGACCTTGACCATCGGGACGTTGAACTTGTCGACGACATCGGCGATGGCGCGCAGTTCCTTGGCCGAGGTCAGGCCGCCCCACATGCGCGGAACGACGGAATAGGTGCCGTCCTTCTGGATGTTGGCGTGGTTGCGCTCATTGACAAAGCGCGAACGCGGGTCGTCGTGATAGGCGCGTGGCCAGGCGCACAGCAGGTAGTAGTTAAGCGCGGGACGGCACGACGAGCAGCCGTCGGGCGTCGTCCACTTCATCGCCTGCATGACGTCCGGGATAGTCTTGAGTTCCTGCTCGACAATTGCTTTGCGGACCACGGCGTGGCCGTGTTCGGTGCACTTGCACATCGGCTTCGGGCCGGTCTGGGCCTTGAACGAGTCGCCTAAAGTACATTTCAGCAGGCTCTCGACGATGCCGGTACACGAGCCGCAACTTGCAGACGCCTTGCAATGGCCGCGCACCTTGTCGAGCGTATCATTTCCGGCGGTGATCGAGGCGACCACCTGGCCCTTGGACACGCCATTGCAGCCGCACACTTCGGTGTCGTCAGGCCATGCTGCAACGGCGCTAGAGGGGTCCGTGCCGGCCAGTGCGTTCGTAACGGCCTGGCCGAAGATCAGGGTGTCGCGGATATCAGCGACGCTTTCGCCCTTCTTGATCAGGTCGAAGTACCAGCCGCCGTCGGTGGCTTCACCGAAGAGGACCGCACCGACCAGCTGGTCGTTCTTGATGACCACGCGTTTGTAGACGCCCCGGCCCGGATCGCGGAAGACGATGTCCTCGCAGCCTTCACCGCCATTGAACTGGCCAGCGGAATAGAGGTCGACACCCGAAACCTTCAGGCGCGTCGCCAGTTCCGAACCGGCATAGGCGGCTTCGACATTCGCTTCGGTCAGGACGTCAGCCAGGGTGCGGCACATGTCCCAGATCGGCGCCACCAGGCCGTAGCAGACGCCACGGTGCTGGACGCATTCGCCGACGGCGAAGATGCTCGGATCCGAGGTGCGCATCTGGTCGTCGACGACGATGCCGCGCTCAACCGTCAGGCCGGCCGACTTGGCGGGCTCGACGTGCGGGCGGATGCCGACGGCCATGACCAGCAGCGAGGCTGGAATGATGCGGCCGTCCTTCAGCTTCAGGCCTTCGACGTGGGTTTCGCCAACGATGGCTTCGGACTGGGCGTTGAGGATCGAGTTGACGCCGCGTTCCAGCAGCGCCTTTTCCAGCAGGCGGCCGGCGGCTTCGTCGAGCTGGCGCTCCATCAGGACGTCGACCAGGTGGATGACGGTGGCCTTCATGCCGCGCTTGGCCAGGCCGTACGCCGCTTCCAAACCAAGAAGGCCACCGCCGATAACGACCGCTTCACCGCCCTTTTCCGCGGCCTTTTGCATGGCGTCGACGTCATGCAGGTCGCGGAAGGCGACGACACCCGAAAGGTCGGCGCCGGGCAGGGGCAGACGGATGGGGTCGGAACCGAGGGTGAGGATCAGCTTGTCGTAAGCGATGGTCTGACCGTCGTGCAGGACGACCTGCTTGGCGGCGCGGTCGATCGACTGGACCCAGTAGCCGAAGTGCGTCTTGACGCCGTTCGAGTCGTACCATTCCTGCGAGTGGGTGACGATCTGCTCGAAGGTCTTTTCACCCGCCAGGACAGGCGACAGCTGGATGCGGTCGTAGGTGGCGCAGGCTTCGGCGCCGATGATGGAGATTTCGAACTTGGAACCGTCGCGCTTGAGGATTTCTTCGACGATCCGTCCGCCGGCCATGCCGGCCCCGATGACAACAATCTTTTCCTTGGTCATGACTGAAATCCCTTAAATCTTAACCTGGTTGGCGGAGAGGGCGCCCCAGGTCGTACGCCACTTCTTCTTGATAAAGGTCAGGCCACCGAGGGCGACCAGCGCCAGGACGGCGAAGCCGATCAGGCCTGGCTGGTAGCTGCCGGTCGCCTGCTTGGAGAGCCCGAGCGAAGCGGCCAGGTAGAAGCCGCCGACGCCGCCGAACATTCCGACCAGGCCGGTCATGACGCCCATCTCGGCGCGGAAACGCTGGGGGACCAGTTGGAAGACCGCGCCGTTGCCCATGCCCAGCGATCCCATGGCGATCAGCAGGACGAACAGGGTGGCGTAGACCGAAGGCATCTTGAAGCTGAGGAGGACGAGGGCAGCAGCGGCGACGCTGTACATGATCGAGAGGGTGCGGATGCCGCCGATACGGTCGGCAATGGTGCCGCCGACGGGGCGCAGCATCGAACCGGAGAAGACGCAGGCCGCGGTGAAGAAGCCGGCAATGACCGGCGACAGGCCGTATTCCGCGTTGAAGTAGATGTTGAGCGACGAGGACAGGCCAACAAAGCCGCCGAAGGTAACGCCGTAGAAGAGCATGAACCACCAGGCATCGGCCTGCTTGAGAATGGTCAGGTATTGGCTGGTGGTCTTGGCAGGCGGCTGCTCGGGCGAATCCTTGGCCTGCCAGATATAGAAGGCGAGAACCAGGATCAGCGGGATGGCGGCCAGGCCGAAGACCGACTGCCAGCCGAAAGCCTTGGCGAGCGAGGGGGCAAACAGCGAGGCCAGCACGGTACCGGAATTGCCGGCGCCGGCGATGCCAAGCGCGATGCCCTGATACTTGGGCGGATACCAGCGCGAGGCCAGGGGCAGGGCGACGGCGAACGACGCGCCGGCCACGCCCAGCACCACACCGAGCGCGATGACGGCGCCGTAGGTTTCGATGTGGAAGGCCCAGGCCAGCAGCAGGCCGGCGATGACGATGATCTGGCCGATGATGCCCGTCTTCTTGGGGCCGATGTGGTCGACCAGGAAACCGTTGACGAGGCGGAGCAGGGCGCCCGAAAGGATGGGTACGGCGACCATCATGCCCTTTTCGGCAGGGGACAGGCCAAGGTCACCGGCAATCTGAACGCTCAGCGCGCCCAGTACCACCCAGACCATGAAGCTCAGGTCAAAATACAGAAAGGCCGACAGCAGGGTAGGGGCGTGTCCGGCCTTCAGAAACTCCTTCGAAATCATCTACATCCTCGACGGCAAAAAAAAACGCCCCAAGCTGCTCCGCACCGTTGCCGGATGCGAAAAGCCTGGGACGTCATTGTCCTGTGTAATGACCCGCTTCGCCGACTCTGGCGCCGCAGGATCCGTTTGCCGTGATCGCCTTTGACCACGTTGATGTCAGGGTGATGCCGAACCGCCTTTTCGTCAATGCAACGAGTTGCGTGAGATGTGAATTGCTGCTCTGCACAAAAGTGACGTAGCAAAAATGTCACGAAACCTGCCCAGGACACCGATTTTGGAAGGGTTAATGTGGTTTCGCGGAAAAAGTCAAAATGGTTTCAAATGAAATAATGTGGGTGCGCTTGCGCTTTTCCCCAATCCAGACAAGCAAACGGTTCGCATTTGCAAAATAGACTAACCCTCTCCTGCTGGAACAAGGAGAGGGCCGCAGGGTTATGCAGGGACCGGCGCAGCCACGTCGTTCGCCTGCAGGAAGCCGACGATCTCCGCGCGGCAGCGCACAAATTCCGGATCGTTGAACGCCGTGACGCGGTTGCGCGGACGTGGGCATTTGACATCGACGATCTTGCCGATGGTCGCCTTCGGCCCGTTGGTCATCATCACCACCCGGTCTGCCAGCAATACAGCTTCGTCGACGTCATGGGTGATCATCAGCACCGTCGCCTTGATTCGCGAATGCAGCGCCATGACCGTGTCCTGAAGGTGGCCACGTGTCAGGGCATCCAGTGCGCCGAAGGGCTCATCGAGGAGCAGGACCTT
>CAMLLA010000295.1 GCA_946480525.1 uncultured Asticcacaulis sp.
GCGTTCGGCCAAGAAGCAGCTGTCGAAAATCAAACAGTTCGAGCCGCGCGAATACGGCTTTTCCATGGTGCGCCATGCTCCGTCGTCAAACAGCCGTGCCTATAAGATCCTGGGCGGCGCGCCGGCGACCGAAATCACCTTCCGGCTTCCGGGCATTCGCTATGAGCATATCCAGGTCGGGGACAGACAGGTCTTGGGGCTGACCTGCCTGACGCCGATCGACGACAGGACGACGCGGATCACGCAGATCTTCTGGTCGGACCATGGTCTGTTCCGGCTGATTTCGCCGATCTTCCGTTATGGCGCCAAGGCCTTCCTCAAGCAGGACGGTGATATGGTCAACCTGCAGAATGAGGGTTTGAAATACGATCCGTCGCTTTTGTGGATCGATGACGCCGACACCCAGGCCAAGTGGTACCAGCAGCTCAAGAAGGAATGGCTGGCGCACCGCGCCGAAAAACGGCCCTTCGTCAACCCGGTAAAGCCTGCCACGCTCAAGTGGACCAGTTGAGGTCTCGTCCCTTGTAACAAAAACCCCGGTATCCTTAGATACCGGGGTTTTTGTTTGTCGGAAGGCGTAAGGTTACGCCTTCAACGTCTTCAGGCCGGAGACGACCAGGCCGATCTGTACCGACAGGCTGTCGGACAATTGGGCGACATCGAAGCCTGCGCCATTGTCGGACTTCTGGAAAGCCCGGCGGAGGTTGGCGAAGCACAGGTCTTCAAGGATTTCCGCGGCGCAGTCAATGCGTGCGTCGGTGGGAATTTCCTTGGCTTGCTGTGCCGTTTTCAGGGTGTCGAAGAGGGTCTCACGAACCATATCCGACAGTCTGGCCACTTCGGTCAGGCTGGATTGTTCAGCGCTCCAGCGCATGACGAATGCCGACAGGATGAGGCGCGCATTAATCTGGGCGGCCTCATAACCGCGCATCAACTGCTGATGCAGCCTTTGCACGAGGTCCAGCGACGCATCGCGTGCGTCCTGCATCACGCGGATAACGCGGCTGTTCTCTTCCTCGACCACGGTCAGGAAGATTTCGTTCTTGTCCGCGAAATTCGCGAACAAGGCGCCCGTCGAAAGACCGGCGCCGCGTGCGATGTCACGCAGGGTCGCGGCTTCGAAACCACGCTCGCGGAACAGCGTCATGGCCGACTCAAGAATCTTTTGACGGTTACGCTCCTTGGATTGGGCTCGCGTGCCCATGGGAAGCGTCTCGGCGCTGTTTTTCATTCTACTGTTATCACTCTGATCGTACATTTTACTACACACACAACCTTCCCTAAGGTCAACTTCCCCCTCGGGCCTTACACTCTTAGTATGCGCTAAACGCGGGCGCAATCCGCAACTGTCGAATTTTTCGTGACGTAATCTCGCCTTAATTCAATGACTTCGTGCCATTTCGAGATATTATGGACCACGAGTACCATATAGGTCTCGACATTTACCCGTGAAAGGGGAATAGAGGCGTCATGAGTACTTTTCTTTTCATCCTGGCGTTGATTGCCATGCTGGCCGTTGCCGGGATTTTGTTCACCGGAATCTTCGGCATGGTGCGCGGTGGCGACTTCAACGCCAAATGGGGCAACAGGCTGATGCGCTGGCGCGTCATGGCCCAGGCCATCGCCATTGTCCTCCTGGTCGCCCTGGCCTGGGCGTGGCAGCACGGCAAGTAGTTGGTTAAACTCAATAAGATCTATACCCGCACCGGCGACGACGGGACGACCGGCCTGGCCGATGGCAGCCGCCGCGCCAAATCCGATTCGCGCCTGACCGCCATCGGCAGCGTCGACGAAGCCAATGCCGCTATCGGCGTGGCGCGGCTTTATGCCGCAGATGGCATGGACGTCCTGCTCGCGCGGATTCAGAACGACCTATTCGATCTTGGCGCCGACCTGGCGACTCCTTCGGATGAGGTGTCGTGGACGCCGCTGCGCATCAGGGCGGCCCAGGTTGATGCCCTCGAAGCCGCCCTCGACGACCACAATGCCGAACTGTCGGCCCTGACGTCATTCATCTTGCCGGCGGGAACGCATCTGAGCGCCCACCTGCATTTGGCGCGCACCATTGTTCGCCGCGCCGAGCGCGATACGGTTGCAGTGAATGAGCCGGTCAATCCGGAGGTTGTGAAGTATCTGAACCGCCTGTCGGACCTGTTGTTCGTCCTGGCGCGTCACGCCAACGATCTTGGCCGGGCCGACGTCCTTTGGGTGCCCTCGAAAGCCTGATTATTTTGTGTCAGGCGCTTTCGTTTCCGCGGTTGCGGCGGCATCGACCGCACGATTGGTAAAGGTCGTGATGCTGACCGGGGTGTAGCACTTCCAGTCCTTGTCCGACCACCATTTGGCCGCGCTATCGCACTTCTTCTTTGGCTTGGTATAGAGAAGGTCATAACCGGCGACGCCGGTCGAGATGACCAGGAACAGGCCCAGGAAGATGTATTTCAGGTACGGGATATAGCTTTTCATATGTATGCGGACCGGCAAGGAAACTGTGCCGGTTATGCGCCAAACCTGCGGTGAGGGCAATCGCTTTGGTGCGTGGGCCCGAACGGGCGCGTTTTACCTGAAAATCCAAGCAAATGCATGTGCGAAAGATTGACATTGGTCCTGTGCGGCGTCACTTATCTGCCAATCGCGTATATTGACGCGAACGTCAACTTTTGTTAAGGCTGCACGAAAGGCCGCAGGGTCTGGACACAGAGGTAACGTCATGAAGATACTCGTGCCCGTCAAACGGGTTCTGGACTATAACGTCAAGGTCCGCGTCAAGGCCGACCAGTCGGGCGTCGATCTGTCCAACGTCAAGATGTCGATGAACCCGTTCGACGAAATCGCCGTCGAGGAAGCGACCCGCCTGAAGGAAAAGGGCATCGCGACCGAGATCGTCGCCGTCTCGATCGGGCCGGCGCAGGCCAAGGACACGATCATTACCGCCCTGACCATCGGCGCCGATCGCGGCATCCTGATCCAGACTGACGTCGACGTCGAGCCGCTGGCCGTCGCCAAGCTGCTGAAGGCCGTGGTCGAACAGGAAAACCCCGACCTCGTCATCATGGGCAAGCAGGCCATTGACGGCGATAACAACGCCACCGGCCAGATGCTGTCGACCCTGCTGGGCTGGCCGCAGGCGACCTTCGCCTCGAAGGTGGTCGTGGAAAACGGTGAGGCCCTGGTCACGCGCGAAGTCGATGGCGGTCTCCAGACGCTGGGCGTCAAGCTGCCGGCGGTCGTCACGACCGACCTGCGCCTCAATGAGCCGCGCTATGCCTCGCTGCCCAACATCATGAAGGCCAAGAAGAAGCCGCTGGATATGAAGACGGTCGCCGATTACGGCGTCGACGTCACGCCGCGTCTGAAAGTGGTCAAGGTCACCGAGCCGCCCAAGCGCGGCGCGGGTGTAAAGGTCAAGGATGCGGCCGAACTGGTCGCCAGCCTCAAGTCGGCGGGAGTGCTCTGATATGGCGGTTCTGGTTATTGCGGATCACGACGGCGCGCACCTGCGCGACACGACCAACAAGACCGTGACGGCGGCGAAAGCCCTTTCAAGTGACGTCGATGTGCTGGTCTATGGCGACGGCGCGCAAGGCGTTGCCGACGCGGCCGCGAAAATCGACGGCGTGCGTAAGGTCCTGTTATCGCAATCGGCGGGCCTCAAGGCCGAAATCGCCGAGGACGTGGCGGCTCTGATCAGCGGCCTTGCCGCCGGTTACGATGCGGTGGCGATCCCGGCTTCGGCTTCGGGCAAGAACTTCGCGCCGCGCGTTGCGGCCCTGCTCGACGTGTCGCTGCTGTCTGACGTCATCGAAGTCGTCGACGCCAACACCTTTGTGCGCCCGATCTACGCCGGCAACGCGCTGGAAACCGTCCAGACCAGCGAAGCCAAGAAGGTTTTGACGGTCCGTACCACGGCCTTCAAGGCCGCGGGCGAAGGCGGTTCAACGTCCGTCGAGTCCGTTGCGGCGCCTGCCGCGACTGCGGGAACGCGCTTCGTTGGCGAAGAAAAGGTCGTCTCAGACCGTCCAGAACTGGGCGCGGCCAAGGTCGTCGTTTCCGGCGGCCGGGCGCTGGGTTCGGCAGAAGAGTTCAAGGCGGTCATCGAACCGCTGGCCGACAAGCTTGGCGCCGCCGTCGGTGCCTCGCGCGCCGCGGTTGATGCCGGCTATGCGCCCAACGACTATCAGGTCGGTCAGACCGGCAAGGTCGTCGCGCCGGGTCTCTACATCGCCGTCGGTATTTCGGGTGCGATCCAGCATCTGGCCGGGATGAAGGATTCGAAGGTCATCGTGGCCATCAACAAGGATCCGGAAGCGCCGATCTTCAGCATCGCCGACTATGGCCTGGTCGAAGACTACAAGACCGCCATCCCGTCGCTCATGGGCGCGCTCGGCTAAATACCCAAAAGACGCATTGCGCGATCACACCTCTCCGTACATGCGGGGAGGTGTGATCACTTACAGCTTTTCATATTGCATTGCGCAAAAAGCCGTCCTATCCAAAATACCAGACGCTTTCATTTGCAAGGATCGACCATGGACATCAAAACCGTCGGCATTATCGGCGCCGGCCAGATGGGTGCAGGGATCGCCCAGGTTTGTGCGCAGTCGGGCTATGCGGTTGTCCTGTTCGACCAGTCGGCCGATGCCGTCAAAAAGGCCTTTGAACGTATCGAAAAGGGCATCAATCGCCTGGCCGAAAAGGAAGCGATTTCGGCGGACGACGCAAAGGCCGCGCTCGGTCGCCTGACGCCTGCCGCCTCGGTTCAGGAACTGTCCGACTGCGATCTGGTGATCGAAGCCGCGACGGAGAACGAGCAGGTCAAGAACGCCATCTTCAAGTCGGTATGCGAGCACCTGAAGCCGGGGGCCATGCTGGCGTCGAATACCTCGTCGATTTCGATCACCCGCCTGGCGGCCGCCACCGATCGTCCGGGCCGGTTCATCGGCCTACATTTCATGAATCCTGTGCCGGTCATGAAGCTGGTCGAGATCATTCGCGGCATCGCCACCGAGCCGGAAACCTATGCCGCAGCGGTCGCCTTTGCCCGCAGCCTCGGCAAGACGACGGCCAATTCTGAAGACTTCCCAGCCTTCATCGTCAACCGCATCCTGATCCCGATGATCAACGAGGCGATCTATACGCTGTACGAAGGCGTCGGCACGGTCGAGGCCATCGATACCGGCATGAAGCTCGGCACCAATCATCCGATGGGGCCG
>CAMLLA010000296.1 GCA_946480525.1 uncultured Asticcacaulis sp.
TGGAGAGCGCGCCTACAGCGTTTTTGTCAGTACGGATTTGCCGGCAGCGGACTTTTTTTCGCCGGCCTTCCGCCCCGCCCGGCGGTCCCTGGCCGCCGCGATCGTACCGATCAGAAGCACCAGGACGACGACCCATCCGACGACGTTTTGCACCACTAGGAATAGGGTACGTGCGATCCCAAGGTTCAGCAGCATCGCGATATCCACTGAGACGCTGATGATCTGGGCCAGAAGGGCCCACTGCGGCCACGGATGCTGAGCCTTCCAGCAGGCAATATAGAAGCCAAGCAGACAGATAACATCGGCGACCAGCATATAAGCAGCGATGTGATCGGTCGAAGTGACGCCAAAACCGACCTGCAGAAGATAGGCCGTGCACAGGATGAAGGCTCCAAAACGCTCGCGCCAGCCGCCAAAGATCAGTGCGTACAGACAGACAGCCATCAACACGCAGGCAGTAAGCTGTGTTACCAGTGACTGCAACATGCCCGTCCCCCGCTCTCGTCCGCGACTCTTCGTCCGATGCGGGATAGAACAGAGAATGGGCATGCCTGGCAAGGGAAACCTTGCCAAAAAATCGAAAGTTTACCTAAGGTCAGGCCGTCTCAAGGCGCTGTGCAAGACGGCCCGTCGGCTCGCGCGAGTCCTCCGGCTCCTTGTCATAGGGGTTGGGCGCCAGGTGAGGCGGAATGTTGAGGCGCTTTTCAATGCGCGAAAGCCCCTTGTGTGCCGCGGTCATGTAGGTTTGCGCCTCGTTGAGCGCCTGCATGGCCTTCAGCGTGTTTTCGTGGATGCCGGTCCCGGCCATCGCCGCCATCTGTACGGCGCGTCGCGACGTCACATAGGCTTCCATCAAGTTGGCCGCCTCGACCAGTGCCGTATCAATGGCTTCTTCGGTAATGTGAAGCTGTGCATGCACAGCGCGGGCGACACTCGCCGTTTTCTCAATAGACATGATTTGTCCTCTCACTGACACATCGTCCGGAAAACGCTGGACGCGGACAAAATAAGACAGCCAGGGATTGCAAATCGTGAAAAGTTAAACTTAAATCAACGTTTACTACGAATTTCTTAAGCTGCATCTTATCCGGTCACGGCACCTGAGCTCAAGGCGCATGCTTTTTTTCGCATCACCCGGCTCAACCCGCTGCTAACCGCTTCCGCTCGGCGTCCACCGCCGCCTTGAGCTCATCCAGCTTGGCGCCGTCAATGACCTTGGTACCGATAATAAAGGCCGGAGTGCCCGTGATGTTCAGATCGGTTCCCAAGGTAATTACACGGTCGATATGGTCGTGGACCTCTTTCGACGATGCGGCTTCACGGACCGCATCGACATCAAGGCCGGTACGTGTGAGGAGCGCCATCATATCCGTCTCGCTGGCGATCTTGGCCTCCATCAACGCGTAGTGCATGGCCTCATAGCGGCCGGTCTTCGCCGCAGCCAGGGCGAATGCCGCCAGCGGCCGCGAGTTCTGGTTGATGACCGGGTATTCCTTGACGATAATGGCGACGTCCTTGTTTTGCTCCAGGAAGGCCTTCAGCTGGGGCGCGGCGGCGCGGCAATAGCCACAGTTATAGTCGAGGAATTCGACGATCTTGATCGGCGCATCCGGATTGCCGAGAACGGGGTCCGAGGCGTCCTTATACAGCGAAGACTGATGCGTCTTGACCGCCTCGAGCGTCTTGGCCGACGCCTCGGCCAGTTGCTGCCTTTGCAGTTCCTGACTGGCATCCTTCAACATCGACGGCCGCGCCATCAGACCTGCGCGCACCTGATAGGCCTGAAGCTGCGGTATGACATAGGGCGCGGCGGCCAGGACGACTGCCAGGATGGACAGGCCCAGCGTTATATTGGCCTGGGTGAAGACGCCGGCCAGCGGCGATGCGGCAGGAGCAGGAGCAGGAGCAGGAGCGGGTGGCGGCGCTTCCGGTGCCGGGGTAGTGTCTTCGGTCACGTGAATTGTCTTTCCGGTAGAGCGATACGCCAAAGAATTATGTAGCGGTTTTTGGCTAAATATCGCGACAAAACAAAAATTTAGATCGGAATGATGATTCCACTTAAAATCATTCCGATCTAGTTGCGGCGCCGGCGCTTGGTCTCGCCTTCGACAGGCGCCACGCCCATTTCATAGGAGGCCGCCAGGACGATGTCGCGCGCGCGGCGATATTCCGGAGACGTTGCCTCAAGATATTTTTGGGACCACACCGCCGATGTCCGGGCGCCCATATAGTCTCCACCATAGAATTGCGCTTCGGCCTGGGCCAGGCGCGCCATGCCGGGTTGCTTAAGGCCGTCATAGGCCTGCGCCATCTGCTCCCAGGCGAAGGTATTGTCCTCTTCGGCCTTGAGCGATTCGTGCAGGTTGACGATGGCGGCATTGAGATTCTCCTTGTCGCCGATGGCAATCTGGGTCTGGGCCAGGTTGAGACGCAGCAAGGGCGCATCCGGCATCAGCGCGACCGCCTTTTCGTGGGCGGGCTCCGCCAGGGCGGCGCGGCTGGTTTCGAAATAGATCTGCCCTTTCAGTTCCCACAGGTAGGGATTGTTCGGCTGCTCCTTGATGAGGCCATCCAGTTGCGTCAGCGCCTTGTCCCAATCGCCGCGCTTGTATGTCGCGATCACCCTGGCATAGCGGGCAGGGTAGGAGGTATTGCTCTCGGGATAGAGATTGAAGGTTTTGATCGGATCGTTGAGAAATCCCGACAGCTTGGCCTGGACAATCTCGAATTTGGCGACCGTTTCCGGCGGATCGACGACGCCGTAGTGCGGCTGGGACTCGACCATACGGCGAAGGCTCTGGATACGTTCCCGGGACAGAGGGTGCGTGATGAAGAACTTGTACCGTTCAGCGTTCGAAAAGGTTTCAACATTGCGGAAATTGTAGAAAAAATCGACCAGTCCCTTGCCGGACATGCCTGCGCGCTCCAGCGCCTTGGCGCCGGCCGCGTCGGCAGCCGATTCCTGGGTCTGCATGTAGCGCAGGGCGTTGAGCGTGCCAAACGTCGTCGATGAGCCCATCAGGGCCGCGCCGGCGGTAGGCGCCTTGGCCATCATGGCGATGACGCCAAGGCCCAGCGCGATGGCTGTCGGCATCTTGGCGGCCTGCATGATCTCGTCGGTCCGCATCATGTGGCCGCCACTCAGGTGGCCGGCTTCGTGAGCGACGACGCCGAACAGTTCGTTAGGGGTTTTGGCTTCGAGAATGAGGCCGGTGTTCAGCCCCATGCGCAGCCCGGTCGTAGCAAACGCGTTCAACTCGTCGTCGGCGATCAGAAGATAATGAACCTTGTTGGCGTCCAGTCCCGAGGCAGTCAGGATGGGTCGGGTTTCCGTCTTCAGAAACAGTTCGATTTCCGTGTCGCGAATGACACCTTGCGCCTCGGCTGTGCCAGCGAACGCAAAGGCCGACAGCGCCGCTGCCATGCAGACGCCGGTACGCAGAGCCTTGCGGGCAAAACTCCCAAGCCGGCTGGAAATTGTCATGGGATCTCGGTTCATGGATTAAACCCCGGAGCCGACAAACAGTCCGCGCCCTTGTCATATTTCATCGCTACGTCCCCGGCAGCCTATCGCTATCCGGCAAGCATGACAAATCTAAGGCGTTGCCGATGGGTTGGAAAGGGCCGGGAGAGAAAAAGGGCCCCGGTACAAACCGGAGCCCTTTTCCTGTGCAAATCAGCGCTTCCACCAGCCGCGTTTGGGTTTTTCCGGAGGCGCACTGATCTCGTTCGGATCAATGGCTGCCGGTTGTGGCGCCGCGACGACAGTTTCAAGTTCCTTGGCGACCGCCAGCACCGGCTCAGGCGCAACGATGACAGGATCCAGCGCCGTTATTTCGGTATCCTGGGCCGCGACAATTGATGCCGTCTGAGTGGCCTTCTTGCGCGAGCGGGTAGCGCGCGCCGGAGCGACGGCAACCGGTTCGGCGACGACCTCAGCAGCCGCTTCCGCGGCGTCAGTCGCCTCGGCTTCGACAACCTTTTTACGCGAACGCTTGGGGCGCGCCCGAACTTCGATCGGCGGCAGTTCGCCTCCCGTCGCTTCGGCAGGCGTTTCAACCGTCGCCTCGACGGACGCAGGTTCAGCGACCACAGGACCTTCAGCCACGGCATCGGTAATGACGTTCCGTCCCTTGCGCGGCGGGCGGGCGCGCTTGGGCGCCGGCTGATTGCGCAGGTCTTCGGGCACCAGCGAGGTGGGTTGCGTGCTCTCCGCGCCTAAAGGCTGGTTCCTGGCCTGCTTTGCCACAGGAGCGGTCGACGTGCTGCCGATCGCACCGGCCGCAGCGACGCCCGCGACGTCGCCGGGCAAGGCAACGGCAGGATGTGCCGGCTGGACCGGACGGTTCTGCTGCTCTTCGAACGGATCGATCCAGACGTAGGGCGCTTCCAGCGAAGGTGTGCGGGCGCGCACCCAGCCATAGGGTTCACGCGGCCGGCTCTCGAAACCTGCGCGGCGGCCGCCACGACGGCCGCGGCGACGGCGGCCACGGCCATTGCGGCGGTAGTCGTCTCCGTCCTCTTCGCCGTCTTCATCGTCACCGTCATCGGTGGATTCGGCAACGGCAAGTTCGGCATCACCCTCGGCGCGCTCACGTCCGCCACGGCGGCGGCGGCGGCGCTTGCCGCGGCGTCCACCTTCACCATCGCTGTCGCGATCTTCTTTCGTCTGGCTGCGGGCGGACGCCTCATCGTCATCCGTGTCCTCGCGCTCGATCGCTTCTTCATCCTCGTCTTCGTCTTCGTCCTCAACATCGACCGTGAAGTCGAAGGCGACCGGCTCCGGGCGGACCGGCGGCGTGAAGTCAACTTCGTCAGCGGTCACTGTCCGGATGATCTGCAGGTCGGTATGGCCGAGATCGGTATCGATCTCGATATTGACCTTGAGGCCCCATTCGGCGCGCAGCTTGGCCAGGTGGGCCTGCTTTTCGTTGAGGATGTACAGCGCCACGGTCATGGGCAGCTTGACCGTAATGGCGCCGGCGCCGTTCTGCATGGCTTCCATGTCGATGCGGCGCATGGCTGACAGGGCGGCGGAGTCCACCGAACGGACGCGGCCCATGCCTTCGCAGTGTGGGCAGGTGACGGTCGTGCCTTCCAGGAAGCCGGTGCGGCGGCGCTGGCGCGAGATTTCCATCAGGCCGAAACCGGAAATCTTGCCCATCTGGATGCGGGCGCGGTCCTCGGCCAGCGCGTCCTTCAGCTTCTTTTC
>CAMLLA010000297.1 GCA_946480525.1 uncultured Asticcacaulis sp.
ACTGCTGAAGCAAATGGCCGACAAGGACCCGGCCGTGGCCGAAAAGGCCGACCGCGAGTTCCACCTGATGCTGGCCCACGTGACCGGCAACGGCGCCCTGATCACGACGGTCGAGAACCTGTGGGACTGGCGCTACCGGTCGCCGCTGGCGCGCAACATCCTGTCGCGCGCGGCCGATCTCGGCATGGCGGCGCGCATTCGTGAACACACGGCGATCGTCGATGCCTTGCGCAACCGGTCGCCCGCCGCCGCGCGCCAGGCCATGCACGACCATATGGACCGGGTTATCGAGCACCTGCTCAATGCCACTGAAGACTTCGCCGTCGAAACCGCCAAAAAGGCGTCTACCGAGCGCCGCAGGGCTTTGGCCAAGAAGTTCAAGGCGCTGGCGATTTCGCTGGAAGCTTAACCACGCGTCCAAAATCTGAGTCGCTCACAGCTTTATTCTGCTGACAAAATCCGTCGCGACTCGCGCTATGCCGATACCGCACCTATTTCCTGACCACAGGCGGGTGCAAGAAGGGCAAACATGGATAGCATCATCTCTATCAAGGGTCTGCGCAAGACCTACAAGGGCGGCCACCAGGCGCTCAAAGGCGTCGACCTGGACATCAGGCGCGGCGAGATCTTCGCGCTGCTGGGGCCGAACGGCGCCGGCAAGACGACCCTGATCGGCGCGGTCTGCGGGCTGGTGCGAATCACTGAGGGCACGGTCATCGCCGATGGCCACGACGTGGTGAGGGATTTTCGCAAGGCGCGCGAAAAGATCGGCCTTGTCCCTCAGGAACTGGCGACCGACATGTTCGTCAAGGTCTGGGACACGGTCGAATTTTCACGCGGCCTGTTCAACAAGAAGCCGAACAAGGCCCATCTTGAGCAGGTGCTGCGCGACCTGTCGCTGTGGGACAAGAAGGACAACAAGATCGCCCAGCTGTCCGGCGGCATGAAGCGCAGGGTGCTGATCGCCAAGGCTTTGGCGCATGAACCTGAAATTCTCTTCCTCGATGAGCCGACCGCCGGGGTCGACGTCGAACTGCGCCGCGACATGTGGGAAATGGTGCGCAAGCTGCGTGAGCGCGGCGTCACGATCATCCTGACGACCCACTATATCGAAGAGGCCGAGGAGATGGCCGATCGCATCGGCGTCATCGACAAGGGCCAGATCATCCTCGTCGAGGAAAAACGCGCCCTGATGAAAAAGCTTGGCCAAACCGAGATGAAGATCGAACTCAAGGCGCCGCTGGACGGCATGCCGCCGGAGCTGAGTGGCTGGCCGGTTACATTGTCTGAAGACGGCCTGGTGCTCACGCTTACCATGAAGGGCGAGGATAGCGAGGAAGACGCCTCGGCGGCCGACTTTATCAAGAAGCTTGCCGCCGAAAACATCGACTTCAAGACCATCGATATGCACCGGTCTTCGCTGGAAGACATCTTCGTCAGCCTGGTGGGGAAAACGCAATGAACTGGCATGCCATCCGCGAAATCTATGCCTTCGAACTTGGGCGGTCGATCCGCACCCTGTTCCAGAGCCTGGCCGCACCGGTCATTTCGACCTCCCTCTACTTCATCGTCTTCGGCTCGGCCATCGGTGGCCGCATGGCGGAAATCGACGGTGTCTCCTATGGCGCCTTCATCGTGCCGGGGCTGATCATGCTGACGGTCCTGACGGAAAGCACGTCCAACTCGTCCTTCGGTATCTATTTGCCGAGGTTCACCGGGACGATTTATGAGGTCCTGTCGGCGCCGGTATCCGTCGCGGAAATCCTGATCGGCTATGTCGGGGCGGCGGCGACCAAATCCATCGTGCTCGGTTGCGTCATCATGGCGACGGCGAGGCTGTTCGTGCCATATGAGATCGTCCATCCGGTCTGGACGGCGCTCTTCCTGATCCTGACCTCGGTGACCTTCTGCCTGTTCGGATTTATCCTTGGCGTCTGGGCCGACGGTTTCGAGAAGCTGCAGGTCGTGCCTATGCTGATCCTGTCGCCCCTGGCATTTCTCGGCGGGACCTTCTACTCGATCAAGATGCTGGCGGAACCGTGGGCGACGGTGGCCCTGTTCAACCCGATCGTCTACCTGATCAACGGTTTCCGCTGGGCCTTCTACGGCAAGGCCGACGTTTCGGTCTGGGTAAGCCTGGGCATGACCTTCGTTTTCATGGCGGTCTGCCTGGCGATCATCACCTGGATATTCCGGACGGGGTATCGGTTGAGAACGTGAGGTGAGGGGCGGCGAGTTTTCAGTCCACTCAGCCAGTGTTTTGCCCCTCATCCGGTCGCAAGCGACCACCTTCTCCCGGCAGGCGGGAGAAGGAAAGGGTCTAGCCCTCCGCCAGCAGCTTCGCCGCCTGGCTGATATTGTCCTGGAGCGTGCGCAGGCCTGAAGCGTGGTCGCGGATTTCCGTTGCCGCGTGGCGCACGCCCGGTTCGTGCGAACTGCACAACGTACCCGCGCGCTCATAGATGGCGTTGGCCGGGTGCGTCAGGTTGGTGCTGCATAGCTTGAGCAGTTCGGCGGACGCGGCGTTCATGCCTTGCAGGTGGTGCAACTGGCGGCGCAGCCTGGCTTCGTCGCGGGCGTTGCGCAGCACATAGGCTATTTGATGCGACAGGACGCGCCAGTTTAATGGCTTGACGACGAACGACGTGGCGCCCAGCGCATAGGCCCGGTCGACCGCGGCCATGTCCTCGCGTCCGGTGGCGACCACGATCGGCAGGTGCCTCAGGGCGTCGGTCGACCGGACGCGTTCGATCAGCTCGAAGCCGTCCATACGCGGCATTTCCAGGTCGATCAGGGCGATGTCGATTCCGCCTTCGTGCAGGCGGCCAAGCGCAACCATGCCGTCTTCGGCGACCTCGACCTCGACGTCGGGCGTGGCCAGGTGAACGATGGCGAATTCGCGCAGGATCGGATCGTCGTCGGCGACAAGCAGGCGGGCAGGTTCAAAGCATACAAAACTCATTGCTTCAGTACCGTTCCGTTGGAGGGGCCGACGCCGGCGGGCACGGGAACGCCCGATCCGACATAGCGGTTGTTAATGACCAGGGTCGGACCGTTTTTGAGGCGAACCGAGCGCGCAACGATAATGCTCCAGTCGGAGTCCTCGGCGACACTGCCGGTAGATGTCACCTCAAGCGTCGCGTTCGGGATATAGATCGTGCCCAGAAGCTGACCGGCATTGTCCGAGCCGATGGTAAACGTCTTCTGGTTTTCGCGGGTCGTGGCGATCAGGAAGCCGGCAAATTGACCGGATTTCCGCGCCGTCAGCCGAATGTCGGCCTTGTCGGCGAAGTTGAAGACGTTCAGCGGCCCGAAGATGAGGGCGACGTCGTTGCCCGTCAGCATCGAATTCTGCGACATGGTCAGGCCGCCCATGAAGTAGTGATCGCCAGGCTGCAGATGCAGGCGCGCCTTGCCGACGACCAGGACAGGCAGGCAGTGGACCCCCGCGGGCAGGGTGGTATCGCTGAGGAGGGGGGTAATGCCGACCGCCACGCCGACGTTCAGATTGCAAAGGCTTTGGGGATTGAGATTCATTCCCGCGAACGGATCGGGGATGGTCATGGCGCCGGAATTGCCCTTGGGATAGGTCGTGCCCGTGACGGTGCCGGCGGCCTGGATGCGCTCGGCAGTAATCGATCCCTGGTCGTTGACGTTGATATCGGTATTGGCGTGGATCAGGCAGCCAGGGGCGCGGATCTGCGAATTGTTGGCCAGTTCGATGCCGGCGCCTGAAGTCTGCAGGACGCACAGCGGCGTCTTTTGCAGTGCTTCGGCGGTCGCTGTCGCGGTCAGGGTCTTGTCGCCGATGCCGGTAATCGCCATAAGGGATTTGTGATCGGCCGTACCGTTGACGGTCACGGTTCCGGCGGCGTCATCGACGACGACGCTGAAGCGGAAGGCGCTGGGATCGGGCGCGCCGGCGACATTGCGCTGGGCCGTGACCGTTGCGGTCGTCGTGACTTCGCCGACCGTGTCGTATGAAGCGATCGCCAGTTTGCCGGCTCCGGCCAGGGCGCCGGTGTCGACGGCTTCCTGCAACAGTGAGCGGGCATTTGAAATTGTAAAGAATTCAAGAGCTCCCGCCACGGCCACAATAATCGGTACAGCGGAGACGGCGAAGGTCATGGCAACATTTCCGCGCCGGTCCTGACCGTGCGCGACGAAAATATTCACAATACGCCTTGCCCATGTAAACACCCGGGAAGCGTACACAAAAAGGCTTAAAATGCCGCTTATCGACATCGTTAACGCCGATGACAGCAATTATGGTTAACGCGATGGTAACGGCCTTTCGCTACCTCTCGGATGGGGCGGGCCGGACGAGCGTATGCAAAGAGTCGAGAAAACAAAGCCGGCAAGGCCAAAGCCTGCCAAGCCGGGACGCAGGGCGTCGATCCGCGCGCGGCTGATGTGGCTGAGCCTGGGTTCGGTCGTGCTGTCGACCCTGCCTGTGGCTGGCCTGTTCGTCTATCATGAGGCGTCGCGCCAGGCCCAGGCGCGCTGGACGATCATGAGTTCCGCCGCCGAAGTGCTGGCGTCCAGCGCGGTCGATGCCGTCGAGACTCAGGACCAATCCCATGCCTTTGCCGCCATTCGTGCGGTTTCGCGCACGCCCGGCATCATCTACGGCCGGGTCGAGGACAGCAATCACGCTGTGCTGGCGGAAACCGGCACGGGCGCGCGCCTGCGCAACGACGTCAAGCTCAATGCCGATTTTCCGAGCCCGGGTGTCCTGCCGCTGTTGATGACGCGCAGTATCGAAGTCGAAGCGCCTGTCAGGATCGGCAATCGCACCATCGGACGCGTCATCGTGGTGCATACGGCCGAGGGACTGGCCGCATCTCTGCTCCAGGCCCTGGCGGGGATGCTTGGCATTGCTGCGGTGACCCTGCTGGTGGCGCTCATGGTGACCCGACGCCTGCAAGCTGCCATGACCCGTCCGCTGGCCGATCTGTCGAAGTCGGTAGCTGCGATTGCCGAAGGCGATTTCACCCGCCGGGTCGAGGCGGCCGGCCAAGACGAACTGGGAGCCCTTGTCGACGGCTACAACGCCATGCTTGACGCCATTCGCCAGCGCGATGAACGCATCGCCGAGCAGATGCGCGGGCTGGAAGCCGAAGTGGCAGCGCGTACCCGGGACTATGTCGCGGCGCGCGATGAGGCCGTGGCCGCCAATGCCGCCAAGTCCGACTTCCTGGC
>CAMLLA010000298.1 GCA_946480525.1 uncultured Asticcacaulis sp.
GCCTCGGGCTTTTGTTCATCGCCGCGATGGGTTTCCTGGGCGTTGCCGTTGGCTCGGTGATCAAGGACCCGTCGGTGTGGAGCATGCTCCTGTCCTTTGGCATCCTTGTCATCAGCTGGCTGATGGTCATGATCGGCGTCATGCTGTGGCGTGCCTTCTGCGAATTCTACATGGCTGTGCTCAGCATCGCCGACGATCTGCGCGTTCTGCGCCAGTATCAGGAAAAGCTGGAACCGGCGCCGGCGTCGCGGCCGCAATCGCAATATATCGCGCCCGAGCCCCAGATGGCTCCCCAGCCGACGCCAACCGTCCAGCCGGCGGCGTCGCGTCCCGATCCCCTGCGTTTCGAAGTGCCGTCGTCTGAACCGCCCGCAAGCGTAGAGCCGGAAACCGGCAATATCCTGGAAGACCCATTCTTCCGCCCGCGCTTCGGCAAGGCGGAATAGGTCGCTATTTCAGGATTTTGGCGAGGGCCGCGGTCAGCGGCTTTGGTCTTCCCAGCTTGTCGAACAGCAAAGGCTCGTCGCGGCCATTGGTTTCGCGCGGGGCATTGATCCACGAATCGGAATCCCGCAAGCCCCAGAAGGTCAGGCCGTATTGCTGGCTGGCCGGGATGGCCTTGTAGGCGGTGACGATCTCTTCCAGCGCGCGGATCTGGTCAAGACGCGGTTCGGCCATGCTGCCGAGCTTGTAGTCCGAGATGGCGATATCGACTTCAGAGACATGGACCTTAAGGCCCAGTGAGGCGATATCGCGGATGGCTTCGGTGATCAGGCCGGGCTTGATGTCGGCGGAAATGTGGGTCTGGGTACCGATGCCGGAGATCGGCGCGCCGGATTTCAGCAAGGTTTCGACCAGCTTCAGCAGGGTTTTCCGTTTCGCCGGCCGGTGTTCGAGATGGTACTCGTTGACGAACAGCACGGCTGAGGGATCGGCTTCATGGGCGGCGGCAAAGGCCAGGCCGATATAGTCGTCGCCCAGCACCTGGCGCCACAGGCAGTCGCGCAGGCCTTCGCCTTCGAACGTGATGGGCTCGTTGACCACGTCCCAGCCGGTGGCGATGCTTTGAAACCGCGTTATGACCGCCTTGATATAGTCTGCATAGAAGGCCAGGAAATCGTCACGATTGCCTTTGCGCTTCTGGAACGGTTCGCCGTCCTGCTCGTACCAGACCAGGGTGTGACCGTGGACTTTCATGCCGTTGTCGCGGGCGAAGGCGATCAGCCGGTCCGCACGGTCGAACTGCAACGTGCCGTCGGGCTTCAGCACGTATTCCATCTTGCTTTCCCACTCGGCCGTCAGGCGTGAAAAGTGGGTGGTCGCCAGCTTCGTCCATTCGGGATCGTCGAGTTGCAGGTCGCGTACGGCCACGCCCAAGGGCGTAGCCAGCAGTGATTTCAACGGCGGAATGGAGATATAGTCCTGTTTCGCACAGGCCGGGGCGGCGAGAAGCGCGGACGCGCCCGCGATCAGGTTTCGCCGCGAAAGCTTCATATTATCCGGCGCGGCGCTGGACCTTGGCGGCATTGCCGGCGATGCGCAGGGCGGCTTCATCGAGCATGGCGTCCTCGACGCGCTTGGCGGCGGCGATCTGCTTCAGCTTGGTGACTTCGGCGACGTGCTCGAACTTCTTGAGGTCTTCGAAGGCGTTGCTCAAACTATCGCGGATGCCGGCTTCTTCCTGCGAGATCAGGTCCAGTTCGGCGACGGCCGTGTCGCGGCGGAACTTGAAGCCGTGCTTATAGGCGCCAAGGCCGTGAGACAGGTTTGCGTCTTGTGAGGCGCGCACGCATTCCAGTTCGAATTCGGCATCGAGTGTGGCAATGCGCATTTCGATATGGGTACGGCGGGTGACGACCTCGGCGAGGCGTTTCTGCAGGGTCTCGACTTCAAAGGTAGACAGGCGGATAAGCGACTTTGCCCACTTGGTCATGACAGTACCCTTCGTTTTTTCGCGCAAATGTGCGCGGCGGGCGGTCGCCCTTGCCGAATGCTAGGCATTCGGAACTTCGTTAATCCTGGCGATCAGGACTGACTTAAAATTTGACCCAAAAGTGTAAAGGACTCGTCAAGAGGTGTGTATTCGTCCTTGCCCTGGCGCAGGAAATCTTCGACCGCAGGGTTAAGGATTATGGCGCGGTCGACGTCGGGATCGGCGCCCTGGCGATACGCACCGATGCGGATCAGTTCTTCCATGTTTGTGTAGCTTGATAACACCTTGCGCGCCTGGCGGACGATCTCGCGTTCCGGGATGGTCTGGCAGTCGGGCATGGTCCGGCTGATGCTTTTGAGTACGTCGATCGCCGGGAAGCGGCCGCGTTCGGCAATGCCCCGGCTCATGACGATGTGACCGTCCAGAATACCGCGCACGGCGTCGGCGATCGGCTCATTGTGGTCGTCGCCGTCGACCAGAACGGTGAACAGACCGGTGATCGGCCCGGTGCGCGTGCCATCGGACAGGATCGGGCCAGGCCCGGCGCGCTCCAGCAGCTTGGGCAGTTCGGCAAAGCAGGTCGGGGTATAGCCCTTGGTCGTCGGCGGCTCACCCGTCGCCAGCCCGATTTCGCGCTGGGCCATCGCAAAGCGCGTCACCGAGTCCATCAGGCACAGGACTTCCAGACCCTGGTCGCGCAGATATTCCGATAGCGCCAATGTCATATAGGCCGCCTGCCGCCGCTTCAGCGCCGGCTCGTCCGAGGTGGCGACGACGACGATGGCGCGCCTGAGGCCTTCGGGGCCAAGCGTCTCTTCGATGAACTCGCGCACTTCGCGGCCCCGCTCGCCGATCAGGCCGACGACAACCGCATCGCAGGTGGCTTCACGCGCCAGCATGGACAGGAGGACCGACTTGCCGACGCCCGAGCCGGCGAAGACGCCGAGACGCTGGCCGCGACAGCAGGTGGTGAAGACGTCCATGGCACGGACGCCGAGATTGAGACGCTCACCGACCTTCTGGCGCGAATGGGCAGACGGCGGCGACGCCTTGAGCAGGTAGCCTTCGGGACCCTGTGGCAGGGGACCCAGGCCGTCGATCGGATTGCCGAAACTGTCGACGATGCGGCCCAGCCAGGCGGTTGTTGGGTGAACCTTGGCGCCTTCGGAGGAGATACGGATTTCGGCGCCCGGCGTGATGCCTTCGACCGGCCCGAAGGGCATCATCAACGCCCGGTCCTCGCGGAAACCGACGACTTCGACGGGCAGGGGCGTGTCGTGGCGGCGGATGATCTCGCAGCGTGCGCCGACCTGCATGTAGCTGAGGCCGCCCTTGGCTTCGATCAGCAGGCCGTTGACCACGGCGACCCGACCGAAGACGCGCACCGGGTCGATATTGCGGGCAAGATGCACCAGTTGTTCCATGGGAGACAGTATGGTGAACCATGTCTTAAGATTGGTTAACGAAGCGCTGTTTCTCCTCCCTGTGCTGAAGGCATGGGGAGGGGGACCGCAAGCGTAGCGCAGCGGTGGTGGGGCCTGCCACCTGACTTGCGCTTGCCGGGACTATATCCCGGCTGCGCTCACCCCCACCGTCATCTTCGCTTACGCTCGATGCCACCTCCCCAGCCTCGCCGGCAGGCAAGCTTCGCAACAGGGAGGAGGGAGTTCTAAAACTTCGGCAGGCGCATTTCCGGTTTTGCGGCGGGCACAGGCTGTGCGACAGCGGCCATGGCCGGGTCGCTGATACCGTGCGCGCCGGTTTCCACGCGTCCAGCGAAGCGGCGCTCGAAACCGTCGCCGCGCACGGTGACGTCATACCAGTGGCCTTGCTTGGCCAGGTCGAACATCTCCTTGCGCGAAGCACCGGCGGCGAGCGTGACCGTCTTTATGCCCTGGCCATAGACTTCGGCATCGACAGTCAGGGTGGCAGGTGTTGAACGGCGATTGCGCATCTGGACGGTAAGCGCAACAGGCGTCGTGGTGGCTGTCACTTCGATGCTTGCGGTTTCCGCCGTACCGACAAAGGCGCGGTGGAAGCCATTCGGCGCCAGCACCCACAGGTCGTGGCGCGAGCCGGCAAAGCTATCGCTCAAGGATTTGCCGGCCTCGACCGTATAACGGCGCGGAATGGCCTCCAGGTTCAGCTTGTCATAGACGTGGAAGACCGCCCCGGCTGTGCCAGTATTGACGAAGGTCAGCGCGATGCCGCCGGCCGTGACCGCCGCCTTGACGTCGAGCGCATAGGGCAGGGCGCGTGACGGACGCGAGCCTTTTTCCTGCACCAGCGGCTCGGGCTTTGCTGGCGGTTCGATCCGCTTGCGGTGGATCTGCGCCAGGACCGCCTTTTCCGAACCTGACGCGTCGGGCAGGCCGGGGAAGGCCGGATCTTCGACGTGGCTGAAATCGAATGCCGAGGTCAGGTCGCCGCAGACCGCGCGGTGCCATGGGCTGATCGCGGGGACGGTAACGCCGAAGCGCTTTTCCAGGAACTGCCCGACCGAGGTGTGGTCGAAGACCTGCGATGTCACCCAGCCGCCTTTCGACCACGGCGAGACGACATACATCGGCACGCGCGCGCTCAGGCCCCACGGGCGGACCGTGCCGCTGATCGTGTCGGACGGATCGAGGAACTTGCGCTGCGGATCCGAGAAGTAGAAACCTTTCAGGTCGACCGTCGACTTGCCCATCAAGGTGCCGTCGGCCGCATAGGAGGGCGGCGCTGACGGCGGCAGGTGGTCGAACAGGCCGTCGTTTTCGTCAAATGTCTGGAAGAAGACGGTCGAGCCCCAGACATCCGGGTTGGCGGTCAGGGCATTGAGGATGCCGGCGGTGAATTCTGCGCCCTGCAACGGCGTCGAAGCCGACGGGTGCTCGGACCATTCCTTGTTCGGCAGGATCCACGATACGGCCGGCAGGGTGCCGTCCGTCACGTGCTCGGCAAACTGTTCCAGCGACCAGTGGCTCATGCCCTTTTCATAGAGCGGCGAACCCGGCTTGGCGTTGCGGAAGCTCTCGAACGCCAGGCCGCCATGCATGGCGCCGGTCCAGTTGTCGTTCGGGTCCTGGTAGATGCGCCATGACACGCCGGCGTTTTCCAGCACGTCGGGAAGCGTCAGCCACGGGAAGGCCGAGCCCTGATACTGATAGCCGGGCTCGGGCAGAGCGACAAAGGAGTGGTGCAGCACGAGCGTGAC
>CAMLLA010000299.1 GCA_946480525.1 uncultured Asticcacaulis sp.
GGGGCGACGATCAGGCAGCGCTGGCCCTTGCCGAGCGGCGCCACGATGTCGATGATACGGCCGGAGCGATCCTTGAGGGTCGGATCTTCGATCTCCATCCACAGACGTTGCTCAGGGTAAAGCGGCGTCAGGTTGTCGAAGTGGACCTTATGACGGATGGTTTCCGGGTCTTCGAAATTGATCGTCTGGATCTTGAGCAGGGCGAAGTAGCGTTCGCCTTCGCGCGGGCTGCGGATCGGGCCTTCGACGGTGTCGCCGGTGCGCAGGCCGTGACGGCGAATCTGCTGAGGCGAGACATAGATGTCGTCGGGGCCCGGCAGGTAGTTGGCTTCGGGTGAACGCAGAAAGCCGAAGCCGTCCTGGAGGACTTCCACGACGCCGGAGCCGGTGATTTCGACGCCTTCTTCGGCCAGCGCCTTGAGGACGGCGAACATCATGTCCTGCTTGCGCAGGTTGGAGGCGTTTTCGACGCCCAGGTTTTCGGCGAAGGTCAGAAGGTCGGTGGGCGATTTATCCTTCAGGGTCTGAAGGGACATCTTCTCGCCCTTCATGGAGCCTTCACTGGCTTCCTCGTCCTGGTCCTCGGTTTCCGTTTCGATTTCGGTGTCGAGCAGTTCTTCGCCGACCCCTTCGTTTTCTGGACCTTCGATTCCGGAATCTTCACTCATGGTATTGCTTTCATATGCTTTGAATATGCGGCCGCACGCGAAGTGACAACACCTGCGAGGGACGAACAGTCTAAGGCCTTTTCGTACAATTGCTTGAAAAGGCTATGGAATTTAGTGGGGAGGCCTTCCGACGAGAACCGTGGCGCCTTTAAGTTGGGTATTGCGCGCGAACATGCGACTGCGCAAAATCGAGGGGAAAATACACCTGTGGTGCGAACGGTCAAGGTAAACTTGTGGGGCGTGGGGCCAAAGAACGATTCTTGGGACCCCACAAAACCTTTTATGCTTCTTAGGCCCGTCCTTTAGAACAGGCCTAAGAAGCATAAGAAGTCTTGGGGCCTCGGGCCTCAAACCCCGTAAGTTATCTCGCTCCGTACTCCAACGTCACCGCCGTCACGATGACAATCGCCAGCAGGAACGGCACCTCATTGATCCGGCGCCAGAACTTTTCGCTGCCGGCCGGTTGACCCGCTTGGAGCTTCTTGAACCTCGCCAGCAGGAAGTGGTGATAGCCGGTCATCAGCACAACCCCCAGCAGCTTCACATGCAGCCATGGCTGTTTCATCGCGACCGACCAATCGGGCGAAAAGCGCAGGTAAAGCAACCAAGCGCCGAACACCCAGGCTGCGATCATCGCGGGGTTCATGATGATCTTGAGCAGATTCCGTTCCATAACCGCGAACACGCTGACTACGTCCGGTTTGTCGGCGTTTTGAACATGATAGACAAACAGCCGCGGCAGGTAGAGCAGCCCAGCCATCCACGCGATCACGGCCAGGATATGCAGACCCCTAGCTAAATCATACCAATTCATCGCGCCCTCCTCTTCGGACAGAAGCTATGGCAGGCATCACAATTGTGATCGCCGACAACGGCTTCGGAAGACCCTACGGCTTTCAACACTTCGTCGTTCAGGGCCTTGATATAGTTGTCATCGACCCCGAGAGCCGGGATACGGATGTAATCGGCAATGCCGGCATCCCTGGCCAGATGGCCATATTCAATATCGAGCTCCACCAGCGTCTCGATGTGCTCGGAGACAAAGGCGACTGGCACGACGATGACGTTCTTGCCGTCCCTGCCCGCCTGACGAATGGTGTCATCGGTTGACGGCCCGATCCACTTCAACGGCCCGACACGGCTCTGATAACAGATGACGTGCTCGACCGGCATGTCCAGCAGGGTCATGACGCGCGCGACGGTCGCCTCGACCTGTGACTGATATGGGTCGCCCTGTTTGACGATCTTTTCCGGCAATCCATGAGCCGAGAACAGCAGCCGATAGTCCTGGCGGTTCTTGACGGCTTTCAGTCGGGCACGGATCAGATCGGCATGCGCCTTGATGAAATGATCGTTGTGCGAATAGCAGCAGACTTCCGTGACCTTGGCCGTCCCCTTGTACGCCTTTTTGAAAGCCTCGACGGCCGTCAGCGTCGTGGTCGATGAAAACTGCGGATAGAGCGGCAGCAGGACGACCTCATCGGGCCGCCAAGCAGCAATATCGGCCGCCGCCTGTTCGATGAACGGATGCCAATAACGCATACCGATAAAGACACGCGTCTCAAGGCCTTTTGTATGGCTGTTGATATAGGATTCGAGCGCCTGGGCTTGCGCCTCTGTTTCACGCAGGATCGGCGAACCGCCGCCCATATGCGCATAGTTCTTGCGCGCTTCGGGAGCCCGCCGGCTGGCGATCATCGAAGCCACGCCCTGGCGGATGCCAAATGGCAAGTCGATAATGCGTTTGTCGCGGAACAGATTGTACAGGAACGGCTTGACGTCTTCAGGGTTTTTAGGCCCGCCAAGGTTGAACAGCAATACCGCGACGCGTTTCATCAGCCTCTGATCCGTTTCAGCGCCTGTTCGACGTTCGCGATGGGCGTGTCTGGAAAAATGCCGTGGCCCAGGTTGAAGATCAAGGGCCCCTGCCCCCAGGCTTCGAGAATTCCGTCAATCTGTCCATCCAGTGCCGCCCCGCCCGAACGCAAGGCGACCGGATCGAGCGCACCCTGGATCGGCTTTTGCGCCTGAAGCTGTTTACCGAGTGCCAAAGGGGTTGCCGTGCCTAATGCCAGGGCATCGACCGGCACGACATCGAGGTAGCTCTGGCAACGGGCTTCTGCGCCCCTTGGAAAGCCTATGATCGGCAGGGTCACGCCCAGCGCCCGGACGCGTTGGATCAGGCGGATATGCGGCTGGATGATCAGCTGGTCGAAATAAGGGTCCGGGAACCCTTCTGCCCAGCTTTCAAAGACCTTCAGGACCTGGGCTCCGGCATCGGCTTGCATCTTAAGATAATGGGCCGAGGCTTCGATGACGATATCCAGGACTTCGGCGACCTTTTCCGGCTGCTCATAGACAAAGCTGCGGATCAGGCTGCGGTCATGAGCCTTCTTGCCGTTGAGCATATAGGTCATGACGGTCCAGGGACCGCCGCAGAAGCCGATCAGCGTGGTTTCCGGTGTTAGAGCGCTCCTGACTCGTTGAACGGTCTCTCCGACGTTCCTCAACGCTTCGCCGGCAGATGAGGCCTTGTCGCGCATGACAGCAGTGTCGGGCAGTTCCCCAAGGATCGGCCCCTCCCCCGCGGCAAAGGTCAGGTCCTGACCGAGCGCCAGCGGTATCATTAGTATGTCCGAGAAAAGTATGGCCGCGTCAAACCCGAAACGGCGGATGGGTTGCAGCGTCGCTTCGGCTGATTTTTCCGGGTTCAGACAAAAATCGACAAAGCCTGAAGTCGATGCGCGAAGCTCACGATATTCCGGAAGGTAGCGCCCCGCCTGACGCATGAACCATACCGGTGTAGGGCTGACAGTCTGACCGGTGAGAACCCGGAGTATGGATGCCTGAGGAGCGGTCATGGAGTCAATCCCGGTGCAAAACGAGGCTCCCTCTTAGAGAACCCTCTAAAAAGAAGAAAGAGGAAGTAGAGGTTTTTAGTAGCGGGGATGACGTGGAAAATTGCCGCAGGCTTTGCGGTTCTCCCGGCTTTTTCACAGCTTGCCCCATTCTGGAAAACGCCTGTCCACACCCCTGTGGGAAGTTGGGATAATTAACCAAACGGTAATTATAGTTAAAACTTCGTAAATGGATTTTCTCGTCAGGGTGTGAATGGTTAACAAAGTGTTAAGTCATTCACATGAAACCGTCATACATTCATACATTATTAACCATTTGGGCAGAACAGGGATAAATGAGGCTGTTTTCCACGTCTGACCACAGGCGAACGGTGTTCTTGAAATTCTCCTGGCAGTTGCGCGCAGGTTGTACGTGATTTGTCCACGGATTCGGTGCACAGGATTCTTTTTCGGCGTCGGGGCGTGGGGCCAGAAACGCCACTTGGGACCCCACAATCTTCTCTGTTCTTTTTTCGGGCTTGCCCTTTCAGGGCGAGCCTGAAAAAAGAAAGGAAAGGCTTGGGGCTCAAGAAACGTTTGCTGGCCCCAAACCCCGAAACAAGGAAAAGGACCCATGTCCGAAACCGCCAACACCCTCACCTCTGGCCGTATCGGCACCTATTTCCATGTTCACCTGGTTTCGGACTCGACGGGTGAAACGCTGAACGCCCTGGCCAAGGCGGCGGCGGCGCGCTTCGAAGGCATCCTGCCGATCGAACATATCTATGTGTTGATCCGCTCCGAAAAGCAGCTCGACCGCGCCATGATGGAAATCGAGAGTTTTCCCGGCATAGTCCTGCACACCATAGTCGATGTCGAACTCAGAACGGCCCTGGAGATGCGGTGCCGGGAACTGGATATTCCGGCCATCGGCGTGCTCGATCCCCTGGTTGTGGCCTTCTCGCGTCACCTCGGTGCATCGGTCTCCAAGCGTGTCGGCGCCCAGCACAATCTCGACAATGAGTATTTCGAGCGTATCGAAGCCTTGAACTACGCCATTGCCCACGACGACGGGGCCCTGGCAGACAAGCTGCGCCAGGCGGATGTCGTTCTGGTTGGCGTGTCGCGCACATCGAAGACCCCGACCTGCATATACCTGGCGCACCGTGGTATCAAGGCGGCCAATATTCCTCTGGTGCCAGGCCGCGATCTGCCGGAAGAACTGGATCATCTCAACGACCCGCTGATCGTTGGCCTGATTGCCTCGCCGGAGCGCCTGATCCAGATCCGCCGCAATCGCCTGCTGACGCTGAACAATGACGACCGGCCGTCGACCTATACCGACCAGGAAGCCGTGCGGCAGGAAATCATCGCCGCCCGGCGGTTTTTCGAACGCAAGGAATGGCCGGTGATCGACGTGACGCGACGGTCCGTGGAAGAAACTGCGGCCAATATTATGAGCCTGTTGAACGAGAAGCGGACGGGCAGGCTCGGAGGGATTTAAGGCTTGCAGGGGTCTCGGACCCCTGCACCCCGGAACGCGACAGCGATGAAATTCTTCCATAAAAAAAACCCGGCTAAAAGAGCCCGGCATTTATTATTTAAACAACAAA
>CAMLLA010000300.1 GCA_946480525.1 uncultured Asticcacaulis sp.
ATTCTCCGTCCCCTGTGTTAGCCTTTTGGTGAAACAGGGGATGGGGATGAAATACGCTATTCGAGGCATTGGCGCCGTGCTGGCGCTGACAGTCATCTATTTAACGACAGCGTTTTTCGTCCCCGCCGCGCGTTTCGGTCCGGTATGCGCGCCGGCCTATGCCCTTGCCATTCACCTGGGACTGGTGGACCTAAAGACCGCCGACTGGGGCTATCTCAAGCTGCGTTCCGGGCATTACGGAACCAACGCCCTGCGCTGGGTCGAGCGCAATAGTGCGCCGGACATCGCCCAGGTTTCTGCCGCCGTTCAGGGGCAATGGTTCGAGGCGGGTCACGATCTGGGAGATAGGTTTCCCACTCAAGCCGAAGAAACCCACTTTACTGACTTATATTTGCCAGGTGACGCCAGAGCAGTTTCTCAGGCCTTGGGACCAGGGCAATCCATCCCGGCAAGTTTTTGGCGAGACCAGCGCTTCCGCGCCTGCGAGGACATCACCTCCGCAAAAAAATGTCTGTTCCGTATGGAAGACATGACGGGTGACAACGTACCCGAAATCATTGTCGAAAAACGGTACGAGGGAACCGACGGAGGGCTTTTTGCAAATCCCGTACGCCAGGTTTCCTGGACAGTTTATGGCGAGAAGCTTGGCGAATGGCGCCAACTGACCGGATACTATCCTTGCGATGTGGACAAAGCGTCCACAGACGGCAAGATGATCGCCTCCAGTCAGAAACACCATATGCTCTGGATTGATGATCACGCAGTGAATTTCTTCCGGGGGGATTGCTATACCTCTGCTCTCACAACCATGTTCCCGGCGCGAGAACATACTGCAGCAGCAAAAAACATAAAGGTCATTGAAGCTTATCCACTTTTGACTTCTTCCAGACCGCTTCCCGCGTCGCTAAAGCATGCGCTGGCGCCCCATAAAATCATATTGCCGCAGGATGGCTGGCCACTGACGCGCCTCGCTGCGGAAGACAAGGATTACCACCCCTCGGTGATCAGCCTGCCGCCGTGCTTTATAGCGGCGGGCAATTGCGTATTGCTGGTAACCGATCTCAATCATGACGGCCGTGACGAGGTCATCGTTTTTGATGCCAAGGTCCACAAGGTCCGGCGCGCACCCTATCGTATTGTAAGTTTACTGATGGAGACGCCAGCAGGCTGGACGGTCATCGACAATCACGCAGTCTGCGTCACATCTTCATTTGAAAAAATGAAAATTGAACTCAAGCCGGCAAAGTGGCGAGCCATTGAATTTGCCGGAAGAACCATAATGCCTGAAGAAGAGACAGATACCTGCAAGGATGCCTATCTGGATTTGATCGATTGATTGTATGGAGGATACACAGTCGTATGGATCGACGACGCCAAACGAATAAAGCCCCCGGACTTGCGTCCGGGGGCTTATCATTTTCAACAAACTCTGTAGCGATTCCGGTCCTAGGGGCTTGCCCCTAGTCGACCGCTTCGGCCTTGGAGCCGGCCTTGTCGGCGCCGCCCTTGGTCGAAGGCGTGATGTCGAAGGCGATCTTGCCGTCGACCAGCTTGACCAGGATATGGCCGCCCTTGACCAGCTTGCCGAAGAGGATTTCGTCGGCCAGAGGCTTCTTGATGTTTTCCTGGATGACGCGCGCCAGAGGACGGGCGCCATACAGTTCGTCGTAGCCGTTTTCCGCCAGCCACTTGCCGGCGTCCTCGGTCAGCTCGATCGAGATGTGACGGTCGGCCAGCTGCATTTCCAGCTGCAGGATGAACTTCTCGACGACCTTCGAGATCACGTCCGGCTTCAATTGCTTGAACGTCACGATGGCGTCCAGGCGGTTACGGAATTCCGGGGTGAACAGGCGCTTGATGGCGGCTTCGTCTTCGCCCGAGACCTTTTCACGGCCAAAGCCGATCGAGTTCTTCTGGTTGTCCGAAGCCCCGGCATTGGTCGTCAGGATGAGCACGACATTACGGAAGTCGACCTTCTTGCCCACCGCATCCGTCAACTGGCCATGGTCCATGACCTGCAGCAGGATGTTGTAGATGTCCTGGTGCGCCTTTTCGATTTCGTCGAGCAGGACAATCGCGTGCGGTTGCTGGTCGACGGCGTCGGTCAGCAACCCGCCCTGGTCGTGGCCGACATAGCCCGGAGGCGCGCCGATGAGGCGCGAAACCGTGTGGCGTTCCATGTATTCCGACATGTCGAAGCGCAGCAGGTCGATGCCGAGGGTCGACGCCAGTTGCTTGGCGACTTCCGTCTTGCCGACGCCGGTCGGACCGGAGAACAGGTAGCAGCCGATCGGCTTTTGCGGATCACGCAGGCCGGCCCGTGACAGCTTGATGGCGGTCGACAGTTGCTCGATGGCCTCGTCCTGACCGAAGACGACCTGTTGCAGGTCGGTCTTCAGGTCGCGCAGCGACTGAGTGTCGTCGCGCGAGACCGACTTGGACGGCACACGGGCGATCTTGGAGATGACGTATTCGATCTCCTTCGGCCCGATGACTTTTTTCCGCTTCGATTCCGGCAGGACCATCTGCAGCGCGCCGGCTTCGTCGATCACGTCGATCGCCTTGTCCGGCAGCTTGCGGTCGGTGATGTAGCGCGCCGCCAGTTCGACGGCCGTCTTGATGGCGGCGTCGGTGTACTTCAGATGGTGGAAGGTCTCATAGTAAGGCTTGAGACCCTTCAGGATCTTGATGGTGTCATCGAGCGTCGGCTCGTTGACGTCGATCTTCTGGAAGCGGCGGACCAGAGCGCGGTCCTTTTCGAAGTGCTGGCGGTACTCTTTATACGTCGTGGAGCCCATGCAGCGCAGCGTGCCCGCGGCCAGAGCTGGCTTCAACAGGTTCGAGGCATCCATGGCCCCCCCCGACGTGGCGCCGGCGCCGATGACCGTGTGGATTTCGTCGATGAACAGGACGGCATTGGGATGCGCTTCCAGTTCCTTGACGACCTGCTTGACGCGTTCTTCGAAGTCACCGCGATAGCGGGTGCCCGCCAGAAGCGTGCCCATGTCGAGCGAGTAAATGGTGGCGCCGGCCAGGACTTCCGGCACGTCGCCCTCGACGATCTTCTTGGCCAGACCTTCGGCGATGGCCGTCTTGCCGACGCCCGGATCACCGACCAGCAGCGGGTTGTTCTTGGTGCGGCGGCACAGGATCTGGATGGCGCGCTCGACTTCGGCGGCCCGTCCGATCAGCGGGTCGACCTTGCCGTGACGCGACTTTTCGTTCAGGTCCACGCAGTAGGCGGCCAGGGCGTCGGTCGAACCGGCCTTTCCGCTCTTTTCTTCGGCGGCTCCGGAAGACGACGCGCTTTCCTCGGTCGCGCCCCGGACAGGACGCGGCTCGGAGGCGCCGGGCTTCTTGGCGATGCCGTGCGCGATGTAGTTCACCGCGTCGTAGCGCGTCATTTCCTGCTCCTGCAGGAAGAAGGCAGCGTGCGATTCGCGTTCGGAGAAAATGGCAACCAGGACATTGGCGCCGGTCACTTCGTCGCGGCCCGAAGACTGGACGTGGATGACGGCGCGCTGGATGACGCGCTGGAATCCGGCGGTCGGCTTGGCCTCTTCCGAGGACGGCTCGACCAGCGATTTCAAATCGGTTTCGATATAGGCATCAAGCGCGGTGCGCAGCTTGGACAGATCCACATTGCAGGCGCTCATGACGGCGGCGGCATCGACATCGTCGATCAGCGCCAGCAGGAGGTGCTCAAGAGTGGCGTACTCATGATGATGGGCATTGGCGTGACCCACTGCGCGATGCAGGGTCTCTTCTAATGCGCTGGAAAATGATGGCATGACGACCTCCTAAACCTCAAGCCTACGGTACTCTATACGGCAAAAACTCTAACTTACGGTTTAGGTCGGTTTTACCCTGTTCAAGCTGAACCCGATCTGAACCCGAACTTCACGATTGCCCTCATCATCCGCCCCATTTCCTCACCTAAGGATTAACAACCGCGCTCTGCGACGCAATTATAGTTAACCCTTCCCACCCATCAGTCCTTCTCCATCGTGCACTGGAGAGGATGCTGATGCCTGCGGGCCATATCCACCACCTGAGCCACCTTCGTTTCGGCGACCTCGTAGGTGTAGACACCGCAGACGCCCACGCCCGTCTGGTGGACGTGCAGCATCACCCGCGTCGCGTCCTCGCGCGACTTGTTGAAAAAGCGCTCAAGGACATAGACCACAAACTCCATCGGCGTGTAGTCGTCATTGAGGATAAGCACCCTGTACAGGGACGGCTTCTGCGGCTTGGGCTTGGCCTCGACCACAGCCAGCGGCGCGCCGGCAGGACGGGTTGTCCCGGCCCCCTTGTCAGCCGCCTCCGTGCCTTGCAGAATCATGTCTTCGTTCAGTTCTTCAGATAGCCAAGCGCGCAACAATCGAAACCTCATCTTACCTTTTCGGCCATCTGAACGATCCGGCGTCCCGGATGATCCTATAGATAGGCCGCTGCATGCAAAGTACAAGATAGCCCAAACGGACGCACTGGAAATAGAAAATCTCCCATCCGGACGATCACAGTTTTTTATGAGACGTGACAGAGCGGTGACGACTACAGGCCCAGCCAATAAAAAACCCCGGGCTGTTTGCCCGGGGTTTCATGTTCAGGTGTCGAACCGGGATTAGCGGTAGGACTGGAACTTCTCGACGGCGGCGGTGACGCGCGCGTTGATCGGCTTGAACGTGTCCTTGAACGAGGTCGACAGGGTCTCGGTCAGCTGGTTCATTTCAGCGACATAGGCTTCCATCGACGACTTGGCGTAGCGCGACTGCAGCTCGATGACTTCCTGGACGCTCTTGGCGCCTTGCAGGGTCTTGCCGGCAGTGACGGCTTCTTCCCAGTTCTTCTTCGCGAAGGCAACGGTCTGCGCGCCGATCGTTTCCGCGCCCTTGGTGGCGGCGGTCAGCGATTCGACGACGGCTTCGACATTGCCCTTCGACAAAGAGTTGACTTCGTTCAGAGCACCGAGGGTCTTCTCGATCGAATCCTTGAACGCCTGGTTGCCGGCCAGCGACATGCGCTCGACGGTATTCTTGATGGTGTCTTCGCCCGTTTCCATAGCAGAACTCCGGTTTGGTTTT
>CAMLLA010000301.1 GCA_946480525.1 uncultured Asticcacaulis sp.
GGAAACGGCCATCCGCCGTAGTCCCGCCAAGCGCGGCAGCCAGATTTTAAAGGCTGTTTTCGGGTAGATTGAGCCCCCACCATCTGCTCCGCGGATGGTGGGGGGCGTTTAAACTTCCGACCGCAATGCCGCCAATGCGCCATGAAACGAACCGCCATATCTCTCCTTGCGGCCAGCGTTTCCGCTCAGCCAGGCGCCGGCATATTTCACGCCGTTGACGATCATGAGCACCGCAGCCGGGCAGGGCAGGCCGTACTTGCGCGCGATGTAGACTTTCGACCACGACTGATGGAAACGACAGAGCGCGATCAGGCCGGGGCTCGGCGCCGACGATCCGCCGCGCAAATGATGCACGCGGGCGTCCGCAACATAGACGATAGCGCGCTGATGGTCGCTCAGGCGGCGGCACAGGTCGTCGTCCTCATAGTAGAGGAAGATGTTCTCGTCGAAGCCGCCCATGTCGAGAAAAAGCTCGCGCCGCATCATCAGGCACGACCCCTGGACCATCGGGGTACAGACGTCGCCCGCGGGACTTTCACGACAATTGGGACCGGGATTCAGCAATGAGGTTGTTTTGAAATATTCGCGGCCGTCTGGCTCGATAATGCGCGGAGCATACAATCCGGCACGGGGGTAGCGCCCGGCCGCGGCCATCAGTGCCGCGACGGCTTCGGGCGGAACGGTGGTGTCAGGATTGCAGATCAGAACGTAGCCGGTGTTCGCCGCGCGCACGCCGATATTGTTGGCGCGGCCGTAACCGAGATTACCTTCGTTGCGGATAACGAGGGCGCCCATGGCGGCGGCGATAGCCGCACTGTCATCTGTCGAGCCATTGTCAACGACGATCGTCTTGACGCCGGCGGCCTTCAGACCGGACAGGCAGTCGGGCAGGACGGCGGCGCTGTTATAGGTCACGACGACGGCGGTAATGTCATACGTCATGCAGCGCTTCCGGTATTGAACTGCGCGGGCAGGAGGGCGACCTGGTAGATTTCGGAGCCGTACGCCGTCAGGTCGATAAAGCTGTGCAGGCCACTTGCGCGGTCGCAAACATAAAGACCGCAGCGCGAAAACTGTGACGCCGTAGCCGGATCCGGCAGCAATCGCCCTTTGCGCCGGTCCGGCCCCAGGCGGCTTTTGGCGCGCGGCGCACTGACGCCAATGACGAAGCCGGTGGCGCCGCTGATCCGGCCCGGGAAAGTCACGGGTGTAATGGTTCCATCCGCGCCGGCGATCAGCATGTGAGGCTGGCCGGGCACGGTATTGCACAGGGAAATCAGGCAGGCCTGGTCCAACGGCGTTTGCGTGGCGGGTGGAAACAGGGTGTGTTTCGCAGGCCGGAACCCGCCGATGAATTCGAACATGTACGCTCCTATCAGTCCGTCCTGGGCTGAAAGTCGATGCTGCAAATGGCTTTCGTATTTCGGGAATGTCTCGCCGGCTGAAATGTTGTTTCGATCTGCCGCGGATTGCGGCGGCGCGGTGCCCGATGCGTCAGGCCTGATACGTGATCAGCGCGAAACTTGACGTGAACGGAAATTTCGGCTTTCCTGCCGTTAACGAAAATGCGCCGCTCATGAGCGCTTTGAAACCTTAGGGAAACGCCATGCACGGCCTGATGATGGATGCGCCGCTGCTTATTTCCGGAGTGCTGGAATACGCGGCCAAGTATCACCCGGACACGGAGATCGTGTCGCGCAACGAAGACTCAAGCTTCAACCGCTATGGCTATGCCGAGGCCGCGCGGCGGACGCGCAAGTTGGCCAATGCGCTGTCGCGACTGAATGTGACGGCGGGTGACCGGGTCTCGACCCTGGCCTGGAACAATCATCGCCATTTCGAGATGTATTTCGGTGTGCCGGGCGTGGGCCTTGTCCTGCATACAGTCAATCCGCGCCTCTTTCCGGAACAACTGGTCTTCATTCTCAATGACGCCCAGTCGCGCTATCTGTTCGCCGATGCCTGTTTCGCGCCGCTGGTGATGGGCTTGCGGCCGCACCTGCCGCAACTGCGCGGCATCGTCTTCATGTGCGACCGCGCCCACATGCCGGAAGGATTTCCGGATGCATTGTGCTACGAAGACCTGCTGGCAGCAGAAAGCGACCATTATGACTGGCCGCAGTTCGATGAGCGCATGGCGTCGGGCATGTGCTATACCTCGGGCACGACGGGCAACCCAAAGGGCGTGCTCTATTCGCACCGTTCGACCGTGCTGCACGCCATGGGCGTCAACCAGCCCGGCCTGTTCGGCATCGCGCCGGGCGAATGCGTCCTGCCGGTGGTGCCGATGTTCCACGTCAATGCCTGGTGCGTGCCTTATGCGGCGGCGCAGGTCGGCGCCAAGCTGGTCCTGCCGGGACCGCGTCTGGACGGGCCGGGTCTTCTGGAAGTCATCCATGGTGAAAAGGTCTCGATCGGCGCCGGCGTGCCGACCATATGGCTCAACCTGCTGAACCATGCCGACCAGGCCGGGCAGTCGATCGCGCCGATGAACCGTGTGGTGATCGGCGGCGCCGCGTGCCCCCAGACCCTGATCGAGCGCTTCAATGCGCACAAGGCGCTGACCGTCCACGCCTGGGGAATGACCGAGACCTCACCCCTGGGGTCGATCAGCGTGCTGTCGGATCATCATGGCAGCCTGCCGCCTGCCGAACGCATGAAGCTTCAGCTCAAGCAGGGGCGGGCGCCGTTCGGGATCGAGATGCGTATTACCGGCCCGGACGGCAAGCCGCTGGCATGGGACGGTGTGTCGCGCGGCGAGCTTGAGGTGCGCGGGCCGTGGATCGCTTCGGGTTATTACAACAACACCGACCGCAGCCAGTTCACGGCCGATGGCTGGTTCCGCACGGGCGACATTTCGACGATCGACGCCGAAGGTTTCATGAACATCGTCGATCGCTCGAAGGATGTCATCAAATCGGGCGGCGAATGGATCAGCTCGATCGAGCTCGAGAATGTCGCCATGAGCCATCCGGCGGTACTCGAGGCGGCGGTGATCGCGCGCGCCGACAGCCGATGGAGCGAACGGCCCCGCTATCTGGTCGTACTGCGTGAAGGCAAGACATTGACCGGACCGGAACTGAAGGCCTTTATCGCGCCGCACGTCGCCAGCTGGTGGATCCCTGAGGATATGATCATCGTCAAGGAACTGCCGCATACGGGCACGGGCAAGGTAATGAAAGCGGCGCTGCGTGAGCAGTATGGCGCCGAGGTGCATCCGGACGCGGTGAAACTGACTGTGTAGGATAATGGGGTATGGGGCAGTGAGCCCATACCCCATGACGCGACGGCGTCCGTTACGCGCTCAGCTTATCCATTTCACGTTTCACCGCTTCTGAAGCCTCGGCGACTTCCGAGAAGGTGACGCTGATATCGTTGAGACTATAGCCGACCGTATTGAGGAAGTTGCTGTCGGTAGTAAGAATATTGCCGGCGGGTGTAAATTCGATGACGGCCTGGGAGGCATTCAATGCCGCGACAATCGCCTTGTCGTCCGTATTGATCGCCTTAAAGAACATGATTTACTCCCGCCCGAGCTGTACTTTTCATCACAAAGGATGATTTTTTTCAGTTAACGCAACGTTAAGTGGGGGTAAAAATATACTTTTGGTTGAGGTTAGGGCGTCTTCCTGATGGGTGCCTGCGCATTGCAGATGTCGAGCGCATTGGCCGGCTTGACGAAAAACGCGCCTGAGCGGCTGGCGCGTGCCTTGATCCAGGCCTCGAACGCCGGCGACCGGTTGTCCAGTACCTGCCACGATGGCGCCCCTGTGCCCATGTCGGCCGCGATTTTTGCCGAGGTAATCTTCACGCGTTCAGGATCGGTCTTGTAGAAGCCGAGCGCTTCGGTGCCGCGCGGCCGGTCAGCCAGCACGTCCATGCCCGACAGGATTCGCCCGACGACAGCAAGGTTGCGGTCGAGGTGGCGGGGGGCATGGCCGATGATTGTATAGAGCTGCGTCGCGTCACCGGTATCGGGCGCATTGCCGCGCGCCACGCCGATCATGCCGTAACAATGGACCAGCCACGTTGTGCTGCCGTCCGTCGCCACGGGCCATGAGGCGATATGCCCCGTCTTCGCCGCATAGGCGTCGCGCCACGGCAGCGCCTTGAAGGCCTTTGGAGTCCCTGCGATTTCGTATTCGGCCGGCGGCGTCTTTGCGATTCCCTGGGCCTGGGTTGTGTCTTCGTCGAGCCGTCCCCACTGGACAACATAATTATCCTGGACACGCAGTATGGATGCGCCGTCGAAGTAGCCTGAGCGGACGAGCTGGCGAATATTGGCGACGTGTACAGGCGCAAAGCTCGGCGCCAGCTGATAGGCGACCTCGGCCCCATCCGCCAGTTTCATCACAACTATATCTTCAGGAGGAATTGTCGCCCACGCCGAGGCTGGCGCCGCATCGGCAATTTCCTGGGGGCTTGGCGCGGGCGCCTCATCGGCAGCCGTCAGTGTCAGTGCCACGACCAGCAATCCGCCCGCTAAACCCGCCTTGCCACGCCCGTTCATTGCTGTCTCCGTCAGATGTATCGGGTGAGACTATCCTGCCCGTAAAACCACGCAAGCAAAATAGCTGTGGAAACTAGAACATAAAGTGAACAAATTTGCTGACAGATCGCGCGAAGCACCCTATCGTCGGCTGTCTGTTTTCGTGTCCGGATGCGGGGTAAGGGAAATGTTCGAGAGCCAGGCCGTAGAGACTCAGCCGAACCTGTATGAAGGCGCCTATGTGCGCCTGGATGTGCGCTGGCACCATAATCCGATCTTCCTGTGTGAACGTGAAGGCGAACACTTCAAGGTCGCGGGCTACTATTACACGGGCGAAGGCAAGCCTTTGAAGGCGCACATTCCGACGCCGCCCATCGCCGCTATCGTCCGCTAGAGCGATATGGCGAAACGCAGTTCGGCGCAGCCAAAAGTGTGAAGCGGTTTTCGCCAATAATATCGCGACAAAACAAAAGCTTAGATCGGAATGATGCTTCCGACTAAATCATTCCGATCTAGGCAGCCTGCATAAAGAAACCCCGGCACTGCGGCCGGGGTTTTGTATTTGGATTGGATCGGAATGATTCCAACTAGA
>CAMLLA010000302.1 GCA_946480525.1 uncultured Asticcacaulis sp.
CTATGACATGCTGGCGGTCGACCGGGCGCAAACCGTACTGCGCTATTGGAACTGGTCGCTGTCCTCCGCCCTGACCCACGTCATGCTCAAGTCGCTGGCCCGCGGTGAAGATATCGAGCTTGATGGACTGTCCGTGCCGCAGCGCGCCGCGATGCTGGCCTTTGCCCAGGACCTCAAGTCCTGACGGTCGGAACGACTTAGCCACCGCCCAATGCAAAAATTCTATACTTCGCCCGGGCGTTGTGCCGCGACAGATCTTAAATCTATGGCTGATTGCATCGATACGACACGTTATTCAATGAAATGCGAATCACTAGACTGAATGTGTGTACCAGTCTTGGCGGCATGCCTGAAAGCAGAGGGGAGAATTCTCTTGTAAGATGCATGAGTGCCCCCCGTTTTTACCGGCAACTCAAGTAAATTGTGTCCCAATATGGGCAGCTTCATTTTTTTCAATATTCATGCTTGAATAATTATCTAGCTTGCATTAGCTAAAGCGCAGGTTTTTTGAGGGACAAGTATAATGGAAAACAAGACTGATGCGCTGGATATGACAGCAGACATCGTTTCGGCCTTCGTCGGCAACAACTCTTTGCCTGCCGCTGAACTGCCGTCGCTGATCCAGAGCGTTTATCAGGCACTGAATTCGATTTCGACCGGCGAAGAAACCAAGGTCGAAGCGCCGAAGGAACCGGCTGTTTCGGTCAAGAAGTCGATTTCCAACGATTATATTGTCTGCCTGGAAGATGGCCGCAAGTTCAAGTCTTTGAAGCGCCACCTGCGCACCAAGTACGGCATGAGCCCGGAAGACTATCGCGCCAAGTGGAACCTGCCGAAGGACTATCCGATGGTTGCGCCGAACTACGCCAAGGCGCGTTCGGACCTGGCCAAGCAGATGGGCCTGGGCCAGGGCGGCCGTACCGTCACCCGCAAGGGCCGCGCCAAGGCTTAAGGCCGGGAAAGCAAAACAAAAGTAGAACAAAGGCTCTCATCTTGCGATGGGAGCCTTTTTTCTGTGGCTTTTTTGTAATGGCAAGATGCCGTTAACCCTTTTTTGCTTGCCAAGGAATCGCCTGTTAAGAGAAGGTGAAAAACGGGTGATTCGCTGACAACTACAAAAACATCTGTTTTGTTTACTTAGGGCTGTAGTACACTTTCCTCATGTCTGGTTTAGCGTCCGAAATGTTGGCGGCCTTGCGCTCGCATGAGGAAATCTTTCGGTATTGGAAAGGTTTGCGGCGCCGTGGCCGGCTGCCGTCGCGATCCGACATCGATCCGGGTGCTCTCAAGCGCCGGTTGTCGACCATTTCGCTCATCGATGTCCTTGATCCAAAGCCGGACGGTGAGGCGTCGTGCTTCCGTCAGCGGCTGGCAGGTACTGAGCTGTTCGACGCCTATGGCCAGGAAATCACCGGCAAGACGATCAACAAGATATATACGGCGTCTGAAGCCCAATACTGGGCGGAACACCTGACCTTCGTCGTCGACCAGAGAAAGCCCAATGTCGGTCTGCACTCCATGGCCTGGCGCGGCGCCAAGGGCCTGAGCCTGTTCTGGCTGAGGCTGCCCCTGGCCAGTGACGGGGTAACGGTCGACATGATCCTCGGCCACGATGCCCTGATCGGCAAGCTCGACGTCCTCCAGACCGGTATCAAGAGCGCTTGATTATAGGTGAAATGACAATGCAAAAGGCGCGGATCGAAATCCGCGCCTTTTGCATTCAGATATAGCGAGCTGTTACTGGACTGGCGTCGCGGCCGGAGCGGGTTCCGCAACCACGGCCTTGTCTTCGGTCGGAGCCGGCGCCGGCTCTGGATTGACCGTTACGGTATCGGCAGCGTCACGGGCGGCTTCGCCGACCTGCGCGGGGACCTTTTCCACTGTCGAACTGTAGCGTTCGACGGTTGTGTTCGACGTATTGGTGCTGGTGCCGGACGACATATAGATGGCGGCGGCGACGGCTATGGCGGCGATGATCAGAACGGCGAGAATTATGATCCCGGTATTGTTACTGCTCTGACTAGGGGTTTCGTATTGCGTGGCCATTGGCTTTCTCCTCAGGGGACGCGTCAGCGGGGATGACTGAGCAATCCTATCGAAAGCCGTGCAAAAGGGCGGTGCCTGAGATGAGGCGACAGATAAGAATAGTGTCAATCCATCTGCCAGTTGAATGTCACGACGTACACGCTTTCGGCGGTAGGGCGGCCGTGAAGGTCTTGCGGAGCTGCCGACAACTGGCTTCGCAGCACGGATTGCAGAACGATGCCGAAAGCAAAACCCACCGGGAATTCACGCGTGGGCAGGCAGATATCAATGCTGTGCGTGGCGGATATGTAGCAGTGAAAGCTGGCTGTGCCTTCGGTCAGGGTCAGGGCGGCGCCCTTGGGGTAAAGGTCCTGCGCGTTGGCGACCTTGGTAAAGGAGAATGGCAGGGTGGTTTTCACCCCGTCCTTCGTGACCGTTTCGGTTAGCAGGGTGGTCTTGCCGTCTGCCAGGGCGACCCGTGGAAGGACGGGCGGCGTTGTTTGGGCTGTCAGCCAGGTTTGCGCGGCCTTGTCTCCCCGGCGTGCGGCATTGGTGTAGAGCCATCCCGCCAATGCCTTGTCCTGAACGCCCCCCAGTCCTGACTCGGTCATTTGCGCCAGGTGGTACATGGCGGCGGCCGACCCCTGCATGGCGCCCTGGCGGAACCAGGCGCGGGCGACCTCGGCCTTGCCGGGCTTGTCACGGAGCATGACGCCGAGGCGATCCATCGAGTCGCCGCTGCTGGCCTTTGCCGCCTCGAAGTGAAAGACCAGCGCCGCTTCTTCGTCCTTGGGACCGGACAGGCCCATCTCATAATCATAGGCATTGGCGAACATGCGCGCCGGTTCTTTTTCATTCAGCCGGGTGCAATATTTCATGGCGGTGGCAAAATCGACGGGACGGTTCAGGCCGATCAGGTAGTCAACGCACAACAGGGAACGGGCGCGGATATCGCCCTTGTCCGCCGAGCGCTCAAAAAAGCCGTAGGCAAGATTCAGATCGACGGGCTGACCGGCCAGGCCCTGGGCATGGATGCTGCCCAGATCGAAAAGATCTGCCGCCTGGGTTGAGCGACCGTTCTTTTTCAAAACGTCGGCGGCGATCTTCGCGCCGTTGTCGCCCCAGTCCTTGCGGGCATTGGCGTCATCTTCTGGCCGCGGCACGAACTGGCTGCCCGTCCCATCATAAACCGGCTTTGTCGTCTGTGCCACCGCCGGCGCGATGCACAAGGCCGCGCATATCATCCCTGCGATCAGTTCCCGCATAGGTTCCCCCTGGTCTTAAAGGAAACCTATGATGCAAAGCTCTGATTGGCAAGATTACATGGTGATTGCGTTTTCCTCGCTGTCGTATACTGCCGCGTCATCGGCGCCGGGAACGATTTGCGCCGGCGGAGCGATGTCTTCGTCCAGGATGTAGCGGGGCTCTGGCGCCGATTGCGTGTCGGCCTGGGCCATGGCTTCGGCTGCGGCGACATCTGCCGCCACGGCCTCGGCGATATCGGCCGTCCGGGCGCTATCCATGGCGTCGGCCGATGGATAAGTGTCGAGATGGGCCGTCAGTTCCTGGGCCTCCGTGCCGGTAATTTCCGCTTCGACCCTTTCGACGATCGGGACGCGTGGGCTGCTGAACAACGGTTGCTGACTGTAGACGGGAGGCGTCAGGACGGCGAGGCGTTCACGAACGACGCCGCTTTTGCGTGCGGCGTCTTCCTGCCATTGCAGGCCGGTGTATTCCGTAATGGGGCCGACAGCATCACCCGGATCGACGATCGGGAGGCTGTTGAGGCGGTTGATAACAATGGCGCCGCTGGCAACCGAAAGTACCGCCGCCGCCATCAGGCTCGTCAGCAGAAGCCCAGGCTTGCGGGGATGCTCAAAGGGCCGGAAGGCTTCTCCGGCATATTTGCTGTGGTATTCCCGTCCCCCGAATTCGGCATGATTGGCGTAGGACATGACTAAACTCATCTTCGTGCGTGTATGTCCGGCATGACCCACGACCCGGGGCCGGCCGGTTGATGAAGGCGAGGGTAGAAAAAGCCGGGTAAGGCTTCAGTCCGGGAAGACAGCGTATGGATGGCTTTATGGTTAATAAGCGTTATGGCGCATCAAGGCCGTCAAGTCGCAGCGAAGGACCAATTATTACCGCGCCTTCGTCTCAGGACGAGGCTTTCTGACTGCATGTTTATTTATCTCGCCGAAAGTCGCGGATTGAGAGAACGTATGTTCGCGTAACGATGTTTCAAGCGCATAAAAACGCCATCAGGCGCGTGTTGCCTGCTTCAGGCGTTCGACCATGGAGATCAATCCATTCGTTCTCTGTGACGACAATGCTTCATCCAGGCCGAGGCGGTGGAGTGTGTCGCGGATTGAGAATTCCTGAACTTCAGAAGTGGGAAGGCCGTCGAGAAGGCGTACCAGGACCGCGATCAATCCCTTGACGATAAAGGCGTCGGATTCGCCGCGAAACCGCAGAATGCCTTGGGGCGCCGGATCCATGACCAGCCAGACCTGCGATGCGCAGCCAAGCACGCGCGTCTCTTCCGTTTTTTCGGAAGCATTCAGCGGCGCCATATCCTTGCCGAGGTCGATGATGTAGCGGTAGCGCTCTTCCCAGTCATCGAACAGTTCGAACTCTTCGAGGAGCATGTTGAGGCGGGTCTGGAATTCAGACATGCATGAGGACTTTGAATTGGGAGCCACGGTAAGGCGCGCGGTCGGGGCCGTGCAGCGCTCCCTATATGCGTATCCTTACGCGGCCTTCAAGCGGAGAATGGCCCGCAAGGCCTGGCCTTCGTGCGTTTCAACGGTAAATGTCCCGCCCATGGCCTGGGCGTTCAGGCGGACGATGGCCCAGCCGAGACCCGCACCCTGGCGCGTGCGTGCGGCGGTTGAACTGCCCTGCTCGAACGGCGCCATCAGGCGGTCGATATCGGCGGGGGGCGGAGCGTCGCCGCGGTTGAAGACGGAAATTTCGATCATGTCACCTGAACGGACCGCGTCCAGCTCGATGCTTTCGCCCGCCGGTG
>CAMLLA010000303.1 GCA_946480525.1 uncultured Asticcacaulis sp.
CGACGCCAAGACCTTCATCGGCAAGGATTATGCGGAACTGTACGACTGGGTGGCGTACGAGCTGATCATCCCGGCCAATATCCAGCAATATGCGGGGCAGTAATCGGAGCTGCGTACGCTCTAATAGGTGCTGGGTGGATCGCTGGCCGGGAAGCTCTCGTCGATCATCGAATCGACCTGGTCGTCGTCGAGATTATTGCGAATCTTGCGTTCGCCGCGCATGGCGGTCTTTTTTGGCGTGACGTGGAAAAAGCCGTTCCAGAAGCCGGTGATAAAGCTGGTGACCTTGTTCATGACAAACTCTCCCGATTGATATCTCAAGGTTGGCCGTCGCTTATGTGACGGGCCGCGATAAGCCTGGCGCGGGCCGCACGGATGGGCGGCAGGGTGTAGGCGGCGAGTGCTGCGCTGATGGCCAGGATGGCCAGAACGCTCAGGAACAGCATCAGGTCGCGCGGCAGAAACGGCGCCACCACGATGGCAATGAGGGCTGCGGTCAGCGCGGGGGCCAGCGTAATCAGTTCGTCGCGAACAAAGGCGTAGGTCCTGCGTTTCAAGTGAATCCCCATATGTGGCGCACGGTCATGCGCTCAGTATGTGAGTGAAAGAGTCAGGTGTCGCTGAGGGGAAGGGCCGGTAAAAATCAGGTTCGCGCAAAGGCACCGCAACCGCAGGTGCTCCACCGCGCAAGTCCCAGGCGACCCCCCAAAGGTTCGCCGGAGACGACCACTGCCCCCTCCTGTCCGCCCCCCGGCGGAGAATGAAAGCAATGTGCGCGGTTGCCCATACTTCGGCTTGATCAGAGATCAGTCGAAGCGAAGATTTAAAACACGCGGAAAACCGGCGCGTTCAGTCCCGGAGCGGTACGACGTTAGCCCAACTGTGATCACTTATCAACAAGAAGATAACTTCGAGTTGCAGGAATTTTCAGCCTCGTTGTTTTGTCTCACGTCGCTATTTTTTCTCGAGCGCGCAAGGTCGGGAGGGGGGGAACAGCTCGACTATTTCGGACTTCACGGCGCAAAGGCCTTTGTGGCTCAGCCCGATGGTTCCATTACCGCGACCCTTGCCGTTTTGGTGCCGGCTGGAAAATGGTTTGTCCAAGGCATGGCGCAGAACTTGGACAACTGCATGGGCGCGCCGAGTTTTGAAGCGGAAGGCGGCTCTACGGTCTACTTGGGAACTTTCGACGCTACTGGCAATCGCATAAAGGTCGATACGGGAGAGACAGCCCAAAGTGCAGCTCTGTCTAGTAGCAATCTTACAGCGATGCCGGCGAACTGGATCAATGGTTTCACCTACATATGCCGCCCAATGTCGATGTACGCTTTGGAATTCGAAAACTTTCCTTACGAGGCAACCTATCACTGGGGTTCTCGCAGCGGGAGTTCGCCAGCGCCGCCAATTCCAGCGCTCGGAGAACCAAAATAGCCGGTTCTACCCTTACCTGAAGACCAGGGGGCATACGCGGCACTCCCTACCCCCTTTGCCGGCTGTCGCCTCAGTCGCGGGCCGGCACTGCATCCAGCAGGGACTGAAGGCTGTCCAGGTAATCGTAAAAGGCCTGGCGTCCGGCGGCGGTCAGCTCCGCCACCGTCTTGGTGCGGCTGGCGATAATCGACTTGTGCAGGGTAATGTAATTCGCATCCGCCAGCTTCTTGAGATGCTGGGACAGGTTGCCATCGGAAATGGCGATTTCGTCGCGCAGGCGGACGAAATCGGCGCGCCCCACAGTCGTCAGATAAGCCAGGATGGACAGGCGGGCCCGGCCGTGGATAACTTCCTTGAGCGTGTCGGCAGCGAAAATACTCATACAGCGGTTCTCCTCTCCTGCCACGTCAGTACGAGGCCGGGAACAAGCATAAGAAACAGCGACGCCCCCGCGAACAAGGCGGGACGGAACAGTTCGCTGTTGAAACAAAAGACGGCGAAGGCGACGACGGCCCAGCCTATGGCGGGCCCGGCCATCCACGGCTTGGCGCCGATAAGCGCCGTCAGGGTCATGATGATGGCATAGAGCATGGCGACGAAGGCCAGGGACAGACGTGGGTCGTATATGCCCGCCATGTAGCAGCCGCCGACGAAAACGAGCACGGCGACGCCACTGATGAACCACATGGCCGCCAGCGTCCGGCTGCGCCACGACCGTTCATGGGCGGGTTTGTGACGGCGCAGCAGGAACAGGAGATTGCCGAGATAGCCGATCACCACTTCGGTCGCCGGCAAGGGCAGGTGCGTGTGCAGCCAGCCCGTGACTTCGAACAGGTGGATGATATTGCCGACGAGCAGAACCAATGCCCACCACGCCATGACAAGGCCGCCGCTCACCGTCAGCGGATCGCCCCGGCTGACCATATTGCGCAGGTCCTGGAGTTCCTCACGCAGATAGCCGGCCTCTTCGGGGTCGAGGCGCGGCAGGATCGATGTTTCGACATTACGCGTGTCTGTCATGACGCTATTGGTAGCGTCATACGCGCGGCTTGACCAGCCCCCGGAATGTCGCACTTCGCTTTGATTTGCAAAGCTATTGTTGGGCAGCCAGCGCCTTGGCGGCTTCGGCGGCCTTCTTGACGTCCTGCGCCCGGTCGATCGGGCAGACCAGGACACCCGACGGTGTCGAGATGACCATGACATCCTTCATGCCGACAACAGCCACGGGGGGGCCGTCGTGGTTCTGGATCAGGCAGTTTTCGGCGTCGATCAGGATCGACGTGCCCTGGGCGTGGTTGCCCGCCTCGTCCTTGGCACCCAGACGCCACAGCTCGGCAAAGCCGCCGACGTCCGCCCAGCCGATTTCGCATGGAATGACCGCCGAGCGATGGGTCTTTTCCATGACGGCATAGTCCACCGATATGGACGGAACCTTGGCGAAATGGCCTTCGTCCAGGTTCAGGCGCACGCCGTCGCGCACACCGGCCTCATAGGCCTTGCGGCTTTCTTCCAGAACCCCGGGCGCGTAGGCGGCGAGCTCTTCCAGCATTACACGCGGCGAAAACAGGAAAATGCCGGCATTCCAGTCGTGGTGGCCGCCAGCGACATATTCGGTGGCGGTGACAAGATTTGGCTTTTCGAGGAAGGCCTCGATCTCAAAAATGCCGTCCGACAGTTCCGCGCCGTGCTGGATGTAGCCGAAGCCGGTTTCCGGATGGGTCGGGCGGATACCGAAGGTGACGATGCGGTCGCGCGCCGTGTCGGCGGCCTTGAGGATCGCTTCGGCAAAGGCTTCCGGCTTGGTGATGACGTGGTCGGCGGGCACCAGCAGGACCAGGGCCTCCGGGTCGATCGCCTGGCCGCTCAGCGCCGCTATGGCCGCGACCGCTCCCGTATTGCGCCCGAACGGCTCGAGAACCACAAGCTGCGCATCGCGCCCTATGCGGGCCAGCTGGTCGCTGACCAGCTCATAGTGGCCTGTTCCGCAGATAACGACAGGGGCCGCAAAGTCGCTTCCCGACAGGCGAAGCACGGTTTCCTGGATCATGGTGTTGGATGTCGCCAGGGCATGAAACTGCTTGGGCGCCTGCGGCGTAGACAGAGGCCACAGACGGGTCCCGGAGCCGCCAGACATGATTACAGGTAAAATTTTGCTAGCCATGTAGGATGATATCCCCCTTAATTCTAGGAAATAGTGCCATATCTGGTGCAGCGCGGCGAGACAAAAAGGCTATATGCCGAACTCCCGAATATATAAAGGGGTCATATGAATTTTGCGCCTGCGAGGCAATACCTTGATTTGCAGGCGGCGAAAGTGATAGCGGTCCAATCCGCAGTGATTTTTTATTTCCGTCCCGAGTACTCGTCCCTTACCCAATTTCCGTGCGAGCCGACCATGCCCGACAGCCCTTCCCAAACGACCCTCAAAAGCGAACTGGAAGCCATGCAGGCGTACTTGCGCACCTGGCTTTTCGACCGGTCCCTGCCGATCTGGTGGCATAACGGCGGCGACCTGAAAAAGGGCGGCTTTTTCGAGAAGCTCAACCTCGACGGCACGCCTCACGATATCGACCGCCGCACCCGCGTGGCGGCACGCCAGGTCTATTCCTACGCACTGGCCAAGGCCATGGGTTATGCGGGGGAGACGGACGCGGTCATCGACCAGGGCCTGAAGTGGCTGTCGGGTCCGGCGCGCAATCCGGAAACCGGCCTTCTTTATGCCGTATTGTCGCCCAGGGCCGAGGTCGTGCGCGGTGAATTCGACTTCTACGACCACGCCTTCGCCATGCTGGCCTATGCCTCGGCCTACAAGGTGCGGCCGCACGACAAGACGCTGGAAGAGGCAGGCACCTTTATCCGCGACGCCATCGTGCGCGACTATTCGCACCCGGTGTGCGGCTTTGAGGAATCCAATCCGCGCAGCCTGCCGCTCAAGGCCAATCCGCACATGCACATGTTCGAAGCCTGCCTGGCCTGGCTTGAAGCGGGCGGCGACGACACGTGGAGAGACATTGCCGACCAGATCGCGAAACTATGCGCCGACAAATTCATCCACCCCGAAACCGGCGCCCTGCTCGAATTCTTCGACGGCGACTGGAACCCTATTTCGGGCGATGCCGGCCGCATCGTCGAACCGGGTCACCAGTTCGAATGGGCATGGCTGTTCCTGCGCTGGGCGCGCATGTCGGGCGATCCGTCCTACGTGACGATCGCCAAACGCTTTATCGAGATCGCTGAAGGTCCAGGCACCGACGACGCGCGCAACGTCACCATCTTCGAGCTGTGGGACGACCTGTCCGCCAAGGACGCAAAGGCGCGCCTGTGGGCCCAGACCGAACGCATGAAGGCCTATGTCAAGCTGGCCGACGCCGCCATGACGCCGTCCGACCGTCAGGCCGCCATCGCCAAGGCCATCGAGGCCTCGGCCGGTCTCAAGCTCTATCTCTCGACCGAGATCGAAGGCCTGTACCGCGACCGCATGAAGGAGGACGGCAGCTTTGAAATCGAGCCGGCGCCCGCCAGTTCGCTCTATCACATCATCTGCGCCATCGACGAGCTCTCGACCCTGAAGCTATAGGGTCCGTACTCAATCAGGTTCTGTCGC
>CAMLLA010000304.1 GCA_946480525.1 uncultured Asticcacaulis sp.
GATACCGTCCCGGACAGGCCTTTGAAATGCCCCGACGTATTGGCGCGTTCCGAAATGACCGCCCTGTGTTTCAGCACGCGGCTGCTCAGGGCGTTGATGACGTTCGCCCGCGTCAGGAAGCTCAGCACGAACTTCGCCTTGAGCTGCTTTCCCAGCTTCAGGAAGGCAGACAGACCCTTGGGCAGGCTGCCCTGACTGCGCAGGCGGTGCACCGTCGCCCACTCAGGCGGGCTGTAGGCTTCATGTGCTTCGTCATCGAGCAGGACGAGGTGGATGTCGTATTGGGCGCGGCGGTCTTCGCTATGCTTAAGCAGGGTCATCATGACGCGCTCGGCGCCACCGCCAGCCAGCGAATTGAGTAGGAAGATAACGCGCGGTTTCAAGGGAATGACATCAGACATGGGCTTTGATCCGCGGGGCTATCAGGGTCATCAGGCGGGTGTAGAGCGGGGCGATCTTCTTGGGCACGACCGGCCCGATTTCCTTATGCAGGCGCAGCAGGAAGGCCTGGCCAAACAGGATAAGCGACATGGCGTAGATTGCGCTCCCCGCAATCGCCATGACCGCGACGCGAAGATAGATATTCCAGGCGCCGAACAGCCAGTTATGGGACAGGTACAGGGTAGCGAGCATGGTTCCGGCGGCGAGGAGCGGCGGCAGCAGGTGCGCGAACCATTCCCCCAGGCGGATGTCCAGCACAGTCGTCGTCTTCCAGATGACGTAGGGCAGGGTCAGGTAGGTGGCGGTCACCGCGGCCACGGCGGCCCAGACGATGCCGAACCGCGTGCCGTACCAAAGCGCGCCAAGGCCAAAGATCAGGTTCAGCACCTGAATGATGACCAGTGGCCGCGATAACCCGGCGGCAATCAGGGCCGATGACGACATGCGGGTGACAACCAAGGGGACGACGCCCAGCGACAGAACGGCCATGATGGTCGCGCTGATCGCCCACTTGTCACCGAAAAACAGGGTGATCAGATCCGGCGCCAGGGCAGCCGTGCCCAGAAAGACGGGGAAGACGAAGGTGGTCGTGACGGCCATGACTGCCAGATAACCCTTGCCGGGCGCCGTGTTTTTGTCATTGCGCCGGGCGAAGGCCGACAAGGATACGTCCTGGATCGGCTGGACCAGAACCTGGGTTGCCAGGTCAAGGCAGCGCGAGCCGATGCGGAAGAAGGCAAGCTGCGCCGATCCGAGAACCGCAGATATAACCATGTCCGGCAGCTTGGTAATCGACAGCTCGATCAGCCGGCTACCGGTGACGTTACCGCTGAAGCCGCTGACGTCACGCACGACCTTCCAGTCGAACTGGAATTTGGGCATCCAGCGCGCTTCGATCCAGGTGACGACGGTGGTGATAACCGCCTGGACAATCCTCTGGAAGACCAGGGCCCAGATGCCGAAGCCGTTGAATGCCATATAGACAGCCAGGGCGCCGGCCGCTGTGTTGGCCCACAGACCGCGAAGCGCCAGCTGATTGTATTTGAAATTGCGCCGCAGGTAGGACACGTGCACGGCGCGCGCCGCATCGATGATGAACATCGACGACAGGGCCATAAGCGCCGTCGATACCGACAGGTCGAAGTGTGTGGCGATGACGAATTTCGAGATGATCAGGACCACAGCTGTGACCAGGGCCGCCAGTCCGATGTTCAGCCAGAAGCAGGTGGAGGCGGTGCGATCTTCCCATTCCGGGCGCTGGATGAGCGATTCCGGAATGCCGCCGAAGGCAAGGACGCGGCCGATATCGATGAAGATCACCGCGATCAACACGGCGCCGATTTCCGCCGGCGCCAGGACACGCGCCAGGGCCGCGAAAACAACGAAGCCGATAATGTTGTTCGCTACGGTCCCCAGCATCATCCACAATGAGCCGGACAGAAGTTTGGATCGGGTCTGCGACATGCCGTTACTTTCCGGTCACGCCGGCAAGCGGGGCAGGGGAGGTCGCGGTTTCCTTTTCCGGGACCGGTGCATCGACCGGCGCGATGCGGATGAGCAGCTTGTGCAGGCCGACCAGCGAGAACAGCTTGATGAGGTTGGCGATGAACAGCTTGCGGAAGCGCCATTCGCACAGCCACGAAGCGCCCCAGGCGATGGCCGACACCGACACAAGGGCGACGACGATGGCGACATCCATGCTGACATAGGGCGAGATCAGCTTCATGATCGTCAGGCCGATCATCTGGTGGAACAGATAGATCGAATAGCTGTACTTGCCGATCCACATGAATACGGCGTTCCTGAAGATCATATGATCTGCCGCCACCAGGAAGGCGAACATCATGATGAAGAGGACGTTGTCTTCGGCCTTGAACAGATGGATTTCGTAGACACCGATCAGGGCCGTGATGCAGGCCATGAAAATGACAGCCGTAAACAGACCGTCGAACTTCTTGCGGTAAAGCGCGACACCGATCGCGAATATCGGCAGGTATTGCGAAACAAACAGTCCGTGCAGGATCTGGCTGACGACGCGGAATTGTTCGGAGTCGCTGAAGCCGATCGGACCGGAGCGGTCGAAATACAGGATCAGGAAGTCGAGCCCGGACGCTGCCAGGGCAAAGACGCAAAAGGCTGTCGCGAAGCGCTTGGGGAACAGAACGGCGCACATGCCGATAAAAAAGTAGAATTTGAGTTCGACCAGCAGGGACCAGAACGCCCCGTCGATCCAGTCAAAGCCGAGATCCGCCGCAAAGAACATCGTGCCGATCAGATCGAGGACATCGCGTCCCTTTTCATAGAACTGATAGCTTCCCGTTGTGACGGTCGGCGGAGAGAAAAACTGAAGGAAGACAAAGACCGTCAGGTTGGCGAGGATGAACAACGGCCAGATGCGCGAAATGCGCTTGGCATAGAAATCCGCCAGTGTCTTCGAGGCTTCCAGCGATTTGGCGATCAGGTAGCCGCTGATGATGAAGAAGAGCAGAACGCCCAGCTTGCCCATGTGCTGGTGGATCGTCGGGCCGTTCGCGAAGCCGAATGCCGAAGGCGGGAGACGATCGGAATAATGGAAGTAAACCACAATAAAAACGGCAATGCCGCGCCATTGCTCGATAAATGTGTCTTTTATCTTTTCCATTACAGACCCAAAATTAGTGCGCCGTCAGTTGTATAGTCGTGTCATTCATGGATGGCTCAAGACAGTTGTATCGTACCTGGCCATTAACGCTATGGACTGTGCGCCATTATGAATGCGCGAAACGCAGTGCATTTTCCGTGCCAATTACGCGTCGAACGGGAATACGCTATACTGTGTGTTAAATCCGTTAAGCCGTTGATCCATCGGCAAAGTTTTTTCAGTAAACGGTATTCGGGCTTGCCGGGCAACAGAGGCCAGGTCTGCCGATGAGTCGGCAGTACAAAATCTAAAAAAGTAACAGGGTTAAGAGCTATTCGTTCGGCGCGCGAAAATCAACCTGAAATGCTGCGCCGCAACAATTTTATTGCTCTTCAATGTCCGGCCTCGGTATTGTTTCTCGACAAGGCACAAAAAAACGAGGAACCGAAAGGTTCCTCGTTTCTAAGCTTTAGACCTGCGGATCTGATCTTAGATCAGGCCGCCACGTCGTATTTTATTAGAACGCGAAGTCCGAAGACGAGACCGAAGCCACGCCCTTCAGGAAGATCGAGTCCGAACCGTAGGAGACGGTCGTGCCGGCGGCGGTCGTCGTGATGACGAGGTCGCCGAACGACAGGCCGGTCGCGCTCAGGTCGAGCAGGTCCGAACCGCTGACGAAGTCAACGACCGTGTCGGCGCCGTCGCCGAGGCCGAAGACGAACAGGTCGGCGTCAGCGCCGCCCGACAGCAGGTCATTGCCCGTGCCGCCGGCCAGGACGTCGCTGCCAGCGTCGCCCATCAGACGGTCGTCACCGGCGCCGCCCAGGATGATGTCGTCGCCGTCACGGCCGTAGACGATGTCATTGCCGTCGCCGCCGTCAACGCGGTCATCGCCCTTGCCGGCGGTGATCTTGTCGTTGCCAGCATCGCCGGTGATGAAGTCGTTGCCGGTGCCGCCGTTGATGATGTCATCGCCGGCCTTGCCACGGATCGAGCTGGCGTCGGTGCCACCAACGAGGACGTCGTCGTTCTTGGTGCCTTCGACTTGAGGAAGGAAGTAAGAGGTCATGTGATTATCTCCAGTAGAAGAAGCGTTGTGAAAACTCTGCAGGCAATCCCAACGCGGGAGTGCGGTAGGATAGGGACGCAAAAAATGTACCGGCCCTCCCCCAAGAGCCGACAGGCTTACTGGCAAACCTTATTAAAATAGACGCCCCCCACCGGAGCGGCGTATGTCAAAGGATTGGTAAACCAAACACTAACAAAACGCGATTGTGCAATCAAGGCGAAATTTTGGCAGAAGCCTGCCGGGAAAACGCTTCGCTGATCACTCTCACTCACGTTTTAGTTAGTACTTTATTAGGCATATACACGTGACCCCGCATACGCAGAAACTATTTATCCTGTGAGTTGAATGCCGTGCATTTTGCAGGCCTGCCGCGCTTGTTGGGCTATCAAACGGCACGGCCTTGCGGCGGCATGTGTCATTTTACCACAAAGCCTCCTCGTCACCGCTACGTGCGAATCGGCGCGCTGTATAGCCGCGTCAAATTGTCTCAAAATCCCGTGTTCCACAACGCGTGCGCCGTGAGCGGACAGGTTTGAGGCCTGGCAGTGGCCTCCATGTATTTGGGTAAATACCATCAAAATAACTAAAGTAAATTTCGGTTAACCAACAATTCTTATCGATCCATAATATGCTTTACAGCCAGCAATATTGTTAAATTACAAATTTACCAATGACCGTAAACCAAGATTAATGAGTCAATGTAAATAATCAATGCGTCACCGCACCATAAAAGGTGCGTTTTTTAGTGCGCGGAGTGGACTTAATGGTTGATTACTATATCTCGCCGACCGGAAACGGTTCAAAGAATGGCGTTGGTGTCGAGAATGCATCCACACTTAGTCAGCTTGACAAGATTTTAGCCAAGGCCCAGGCGGGTGACCGCGTCCTGATCATCG
>CAMLLA010000305.1 GCA_946480525.1 uncultured Asticcacaulis sp.
ATCCTACTTGCGGCACAGCTCGCTTATTGGATTTGCGCCGGCGGCGGTGATTACGCCCAACCGGTAGGGCAGCTTGAGATAGTCATCAACCTTTCCGTCGGGGTCCAGGCCCTGATACAGGAAGCGGAGCGGCTTGCAGGGATCGATGGAAAGGGTCTGATCAATTCCGTCACGCAGCATCTCGCCGTGCGACACGCCTTCCGCCCACGGCTTTGCTTCGAAGCGGACATTGTCTGAGCTGGCGAACACATTCATGTCGTCTCCCAACGGTTTCCATGCGCCGTCCAGCCTGTCGCTTGTCCAGGCGCGGAAGTAGCGTCCCTTCGGACTGATGGCCTCCACCAGGGTGAGGAAGGTGTTCGTGCCCGTCACCTTATAGGTATTGCTGGCCTCGAACACGTCGTCGCGCTTACCATTTATGGCGACGGCCGTATTATGGAACCCTTCGGGGAACTGCTTCAGGGACGTTTTCGCCCTGAAGAAAGAACCGTTGTCGTTGGTGAAGAACAGATAGCATGTCTGATCGTCGCAGATGACCCAGAAGTCGAGCCATGCCGCATGACCTTCGGGGTTCTTGACCACATCCGGAACGACATCGAAGAACGGCTTGGGCGCGCTCCATGACAGGGGATCCGATATGTCCTTGCTGGTCGAATACATCGGATCGCCGCCCTGGTAAACCAGGTACCACAGCTTCTGCGGAGCGAAATAAAAGACCTGGGGCGCCGCGCGATAGCCCGGGCCCATCGGCGATTTATCGAGAGGGACGATCGGCGCCGTCGTGGCTTCGCTCCAGTCACGGAAGCTGGCATAGGCCAGTCCCCAACCATTGTCGGCGGCGGTCGTCATGAACACGTGATACCGCCCGTCGTGATAGACTACCGAAGGGTCCTTGACGCCGTAGTGCTTTATGGCGCTGTCCCTGGGCGGGGAGATCAACGGAGGACTTGATTTCCATTTGAAGCCACTGTGTTCGGCGGCTTGCGCCAGCCCCGGGACGGCGATAAGCGCGGCGCAAACCATCGGCAGCGCGCGCTTCAAACCTATTCCTGTCATGGCCATCCTCATTTCGGTGCGATGCGCTTGGTAAGCATGATCGCCGCGCCGCCGCCGCGCGCCATCGCTACCTTGAGTGTGTCCCGGTTCGACGCCGTACTGGCCTTGCGTTCGACCGCGTTGGCGTTCGCACCGTCCTGCCACAGCACAACGTCGTACTGTCCGGCCCCCAGGAAGTTAAACGGAATGTCGACCGTCCGCGCCTGCTCGTTATTCATGGCGCCGATATACCACCGGTCGCCGCTGCGCCGCGCCACGATCACATGGCTCTCAGGCGTGCCGTCGATGAACTTCGTTTCGTCCCAGGCCGTCGGCACCTCTTTCACGAAGTCGAAACCGGACGCGTTTTCGTAGGCGACGGGATCGTCCGCGACCATCTGCAGCGGGCTTTCGTAGACCACATACTGCGCCAGGGCCTGCCCGCGGGTATATCGCGTCGAAGGCATGATTTCGCTCTGGACATAGGCTTCAGGATAAGAGTTGCGGAAACCGCCGGGCGTATAATCCATTGGCCCCAGCAGCATCCGCGTATAGGCCAGCTTGACATTGTGGGACGGGGTGATCTGCGCCCAGCCGAATTTGTTATACTCTGCGCCCATCACGCCTTCCTGCGTGATGTAATTCGGATAGGTCCTGTTCAGGCCCGTTGGCGGATAAGCGCCATGCATGTCCAGCAGCAGGTGGCGTTTGGCTGTGGCTGCCGCCAGCCGTTCATAGAAGCGAACCATTTCCTGGTCGTCGCGTTCCATGAAATCGACCTTGATGCCCTTGATCCCCCAGCGCTGGTAAGTATCCAGGACCTCGTCCATCCGGGGCTCGACGTGTTTCCAGTGCGCCCACAGCATGAGCCCAACGCCCTTTTTGCCGGCGTAGTCGACAAGCGCGGGCATGTCGATCGCCGGATCGGCGCGGGTAATGTCCGTCTTGGGGTCCGCGTCGCAGCAGGGCGTGGCGTTCAGCGGCCAGCCGGCGTCGATCAGGAAGTACGGGAAACCGGATTCCGCCGCGAAATCGATGAAGCGCTTGTAGCGTTCCATCGAGGGCTTGTCGCCGGCGGTCGGGCCCGACCACCAGTCCCATGCCGCCTTGCCGGGCTTCACCCAGCTGTAATCACCCTTCGCCTGGGGCGCCAGGTTGCCGATCAACGGCGACTCGATCAGCTCCCCTGCCCGGTCGGCCGTCATGATCACCCGCCAGCCGCTTTGCAGCCCGTCATCGGAGATGACCGACACGTCCTTGCGGTCGGGACGGCGGAACAATTCGACCTGAAGCCCCTCGGGGCCTGGCTTCAACGCCGAGCCGGCGTACCCGGAAATATCCGCCTGGACGACGGCATAGTGCGTACGGCCGCTGGGCGACGCGCACAGGAGGGGATAATCGTACAGCTTCGCGGGATCGAGTTGCGATATCTTGATGGGGCTCCAGTAGTCCTCGTGCGACGTCTTGTATTCCGAGACGATGCAGGTGGGGTCTCCGGTCAGGCGGAAACCGGTCTTTTCGTCGACGACGCTGAGCGCCTGGCCCTTGGGCGTCAGATACCGCCAGGCGACCCCGTTGTTATAGGCCCGCACTTCGATCGACAGTTCACGGCGCTGGCCGGAGGCTTCACGGAAGGTCAGAACCTGCGACCGGTAATGGTCCTTTGCCGTGGCGGCCTTGGTCGCCGTCAGGCGATAGGTGCGGTTACTGTCCACCTTTTGGGCCTTGACCAGCTTAAGGCCTTCGAAATCGGGCGCGCCGGCCAACTGCAAGCCAAGGGCGGAGTTGGAGACGATCTCTTCCCGGTTGCGGGAGACGGTATAGCCCGAGGCATCGGGCGCAACCCGGATTTCCACGCTTCCGTCCGGAGATGAAACGGCGATCTGGGCGGCTGCGGCCGCGACGATGAGTTCAAACATGAGGCATCACTCCGATCAGGCACGGAAAGTTATCTTGAAGGCGGCGGCGTGCGCGGACGGTGGCGATGCCGGCAGGTCGATCACCAGGGCGTTTGCTTCCTGGCGGAAGGCGCACGGACGCTTGACACCCAGCAGGTGCACGCCCTTCACCTTGCGCCCGCCCTGCAGGGCCAGCGACTTGACGGCCACGCTGCCCTGCGGCACGCCAAGCGTGATGGCATAAAGCGTCTCGCCCTTGGTGGTGAAGCGGATGTCCTGCGGCGTATAGTTGGCGCTTTCCTGGAAGGCGCCGGCGGTGCCTTCGGTCGGCCCCTCGCCGAAAACCGTCCACGGCCGGGTGCCGTGAATGGCTTCGCCGTTGATCTTCATCCACGCTGCCATCTCATCGAGGAAGGCCAGGGTTTCCGGCGGCAGATCGCCTTCCGGATACTGCACGACGTTCAGCAGCATATTGCCGTTCTTGCTGACGATGTCGGCCAGCATATGGATGACGTTGGCCGTGGTTTTGTAATCAAAGCCCTCACTGTAATACCAGTCGCCCATGGAGGTGTCGGTCTGCCAGGGCAGCGGGTTGATGCCCTTCAGGACGCCGCGCTCGACCGTCTGGACGAAGGCTTCCTTGTAAAACTCGCCGGAGCCGAAGTCCTTGCCGTTATAGACGATTTCATTGCGCCCCGACCTGGCGACGCTTTTGTTGTACATGTGGGCGACCAGACTGCGGCCGACGACCCCGAACGGCAGGCCGCCGTCCGAATAAAGGAGGTCCGGTTCATAGCTGTCGACCAGGTCCTTGATACGATTGTACCAGATCTGATGATATTTCGGGTCCGTGGTGTACCAGGTGTCAGCGCCCCCACGGTATGGTTCGTTGTGCGCAGGGTGATAGAGGTCGGCGTTCTTCGGATCGGCGCCATCGTAAGGAACGCCAAGGTCCGGCCAGAACTGGTTATAGAGATGACTGGTATAGAACCAGTTGTGGCTGGCGCCGAGGTGCTCTGAAACGCCGAACCGCAGGCCGCGCTTGCGGGCCGCGTCCCTCCAGGCGCCGACGATATCCCGCTTCGGCCCCATGGCGACGGCATTCCAGCGGTGATGCTTCGAATTCCACAGGTCGAAATTGTCGTGGTGCACGCCCATGCTGACAAAGTATCTTGCACCGGCGGCGGCATAGCGATCCATCAGGGCTTCAGGGTCGAATTTTTCGGCCTTCCACAGCGGGATAATGTCCTTGTAGCCGAACTTTGACGGGTGGCCGTAGGTCTTCACATGGTGCGTATTGTGCGGATGTCCCGGCGAGTACATGTTTCGTGCATACCAGTCCCCCATGCGCGGCACGGCCTGAGGTCCCCAGTGCGACCAGATGCCGAACTTGGCATCGCGAAACCAGTCGGGCGTCTGGTAGGTCTTGAGCGATTCCGGGGTAGGCTTGAACGGCCCGTTCGCCATTGGCAGGTCGTACTTCACGGGTGTTTCCGTCTTGCACGCTTCCGCCTCGGTCCCGGCTTGCGCAGCGGACGTCGTAACCGCGGCCGTGCCCAGTGCGGCCAGGAGCGGAGCCCCCAGAAGTGCGCGTTTTGTCAGATTAGCCATGTGTTCTTTCCTGATGAAGACGCGTTCAATATCTCTCGATCAGGACATGAAACGCGGATGCAGGCAGTTCGGGAAAACCGCCATTGGTTATGGTTTGATCGCCTAGACGAACTTGGACAGCAGTCGGATGTAGGCGACCTGGTAGCCGTTGGAGACTTCGGTGATCGGCCAGGAATTCAACGGCCAGCCGTCATTGAAATCCTTGTATGATTTCTGTGCCGGTTGCGCATACGGCGGTTTCGGCCGGCTGGCCCCACACGCTGAACTGATGGACGGACAACGGCTGTCCCAGTCCCATTGGGTCTGGTTGGGGCCGCCCGGTACGAAGCCTGGTGGCGGTCCATAGGTCGAAGTGGCCGCACTGTCCCATTTCGCCGAGCCGTCGGAAAACCATGAATGGAATATCTCGTTGACCGAGTTTTCCGCGCCAAGGCTTGCCATGTTGGTCAGGTAGCACAGGCCGAG
>CAMLLA010000306.1 GCA_946480525.1 uncultured Asticcacaulis sp.
GATATTACCCTTGCCAACCTGTCCATCCTCAAAACTGGTAAAGCAAGGGCGATACGGTTTGGAACACTCGAAGCCCTTTGTCAGGTATTGCAGTGCCAGCCGGGTGATCTCTTGACCGTCACTGACGAAGGTCACTCGGATCAATAGGCGTTCCGCACCCGCCGCATGCCACGCCTGCATGCCCAAAACTCGAGAAACGTGCCCCTCAAAAAACATTGCATTGGCAAATCAGGCCCTTCGTCGTAATTCTTAGGTGGGGCTGATTTGACAACCGTCTTCGACAACTGTCCGGTGCCGACCGGACAAGGGGGAAACTTGACTACACCGTCTCCGGCGCCAGCCCAAACCGCCCAGCGCCAGGTAAGCCTGCCGCAGATGCTGGCCTTTATCGGCCCCTGCGTGCCGTTCGCCGCGCTCGGCCTGCCGCTCGTCGCCATCCTGCCGGAATATTACGGCACCCAGCTTCAGCTTGGCGGCATTGTCGGACTGATCTTCTTTATCGTCCGCTGCTTTGACATCCTGATCGATCCGCCGCTCGGCTACTGGATGGACCGGACGCGCAGCAAGCTTGGCCGATTCAAGCTTTGGATGCTGCTGTGCCTTCCCGTCCTGTTCATCAGCACGGGCTTCATCTTCCTGGCGCAAAAGGGCGTCGGCAATGTCTATCTCGGTCTGTGGCTGTTCGTTCTGTACGTCGGCTTCTCGATGGCGGCGCTCAGCCAATCGAGCTGGGGGTCGGTGCTGTCGACCGACTATGACGAACGCTCGCGCATCTTCGCCTACTGGCAGGTCGGGAATATCCTCGGCATCCTGTGCGCTGCCCTCATCCCTGTCATTGCCCTTTCTCTGGGCTATTCGACCATTCAGGGCACGCAGGCCATCGGCCTGTTCATCATGATTACCCTGCCGCTGACCATCGGCGTCGCTATGCTGGTGGTACCGGAGAAGGTATCAAACGCTTCCACCCACGACCTGAAACTCAGCCACTATTTCGATATGTGGAAGCGCAAGAACGTCCGCTGCATCCTGTGGGCCGACCTGTTCATGGGCCTGGCACCGGGGATCATGGGCGCCTTGCTCTTCTATTTCTTTGAACAGGTCAAGGGATTGACCCGTCTGGAAGCCCAGATCGCCATGCTGCTCTATTTCGTCGCCGGAATCGTCGGGGCGCCGATCTGGGTGATCGTGTCAAAAAAGTTCAACAAACACGTCACCCTTATCGGATCGAGCATCCTGTTCGCCGTCCTCTATGCCGCCATGGCGTTCGCGCCAAAAGGCAACTTTATCGGCTGCGCCATCCTGACCTTCCTGAACGGCATCCCTTACGCCGCCTCGCTGCTGCTGACCCGGGCCCTGATGGCCGATATCGGTGATGAGGTTCTGGCGGAAACCGGCCACGACCACAAGGGAACGCTGATGGCCATTCTGTCGGCGACGACCAAGGTCGGCTACGCCCTGTCGGCCCTGACCATCACCATCCTCGGGCTGCTGGGCTTCAACGTCAAAGTGCCGTCGGCCAGTCCGGCCGAAGCCTTGATGTGGGTGCAGATCTTCTTCGTCGGCCTGCCGGTCCTGTTCCTGATACTTGGCGCCCTGGTCATGAAGGACTATGACCTGACGCCGGAAAAGCACCGCGCCATCATGGACCGGCTGCGCGCAAAGGATATCGTGTGACCGAACCAACTGCCATCAATGCCCTGCTTGAGGTCATGCGCCGGCTGCGCGATCCGGATACCGGCTGCCCATGGGACAAGGAGCAGACCTTTGCGACGATCGCGCCCTATACGGTCGAGGAGTCCTATGAGGTTGCGGACGCAATCGCGCGCGACGACATGGGCGACCTTAAGGAAGAACTGGGCGACCTTTTGTTCCAGGTCGTCTTTCACAGCCGCATCGCCGAAGAAGCCGGGCTGTTTAATTTCGACGACGTCGCACGTGGCATGGCCGATAAGCTGATCCGCCGTCATCCACACGTCTTCGGTGATGTCTCGCATCGCACGGCCGACGAGCAGACCGTCGCGTGGGAGGCGGTCAAGGCTGAAGAACGCAAGGCCAAGGACAAGGGCGGCATATTGGACGACGTGCCTATCGGCTTGCCCGCCCTCACCCGCGCCGCCAAATTGACCAAGCGTGCCGCTCGCGTCGGCTTCGACTGGCCGAGCGTCGACGAAGTCCTCGACAAGCTCGACGAAGAGACGCAGGAGTTGAAGGCTGAAATCAACGCTGGCGACCATGGCAAGGCGCGCGCCGAGCTAGGTGACCTCCTGTTCGTCATGGCCAATCTGGCACGCAAGCTGGAGGTCGAGCCGGAAGACGCCCTGCGCCTGACCAACGCAAAATTCGTCCGCCGCTTCGAGGCCATCGAGGCGGCTCTGAATGCCCAGGGGCGCACGCCGGAACAGTCGTCGCTGATGGAAATGGATGCTTTATGGAATGCTGCCAAGCATAGCGAAAAGGCTTAAGCCTCAGGAACTTATTTCGATTGCAAAATAAAAGCCACAGATTTTGATTGTTATGCGCAACTGACATTCACACCATCCTTGCGAATCAAAAGGCAGCAGCGTTAAGATTTATGAATGCCCCAGCGTTCATCGTCAGAGTCCGTCATGCCGCGTTCCAAGAAGCCAGCTCCCCAGCCGGAGGCCTCTCGCCCACGCTCACGGCTGATCCGCGGTGACGCGCCAAAGCCCGCGAAACCTGTTACCAAAACTGCCAAGCCCATGGGGCGACGATCGCTGTGCCCGATCAACCTGGTGCTCGAAGCCATCGGCGACAGCTGGTCGATGCTCATTATTCGCGATCTTATGCTGCGCGGCCATACCGGCTATCAGGCCTTTCTGCGCTCCGAGGAAAAAATCGCCACAAATATTCTCGCCGACCGGCTGATGCGGTTGGAGCAGAACGGTTTGATCACCAAGTCACCGGATCCAGCCGACGCGCGCAAGTTCATCTACCGGCTAACGCACAAGGGCGCTGATCTGGCGCCGTTGCTGGTCGAAATGACGCTCTACAGCCTGAAGCACGAGACGCGGATCGACATGCCCAAGGAGGTCGTCGCCGAGATGCAGAAGAACAAGCAGGCCTTCGCATCAAAACTGACGCGGAACTTCACGCCACGCACGCGCAAAACGGCCAAGGTCGAGGTCGATCCCGTCGAAGAAACGCTGAGCCTGTTTTAACGCCATCTTATTGGCTATAACTGCGCAGGGGAAGCGCATTCGCGGAGCCAGAGATGCATATACAGTCGGTTGCACCGGTATTTCACGTATCAAACCTCGACAGCTCCATCACATTTTATAAAAATGTGCTTGGTTTTGAAGAGGATTTTCGCTTCGGAAACTATGTGGGCCTGAAGGTGGGCGACTTCAGCCTGCATTTGAGCCAAGGCGACGGCCTGTCCCGTCCTATTGGCGGGGGCACGGTATATGTGTTCTGCGATGACGTGGACGCATATTATCGCGATCACGTTGCCGGCAAGGATGCCAGGGTCATACAGCCCCTGGCCGACCAGGACTATGGCATGCGAGACTTCGTTTTGAACGATCCGGACGGCAACCAGCTGAGTTTCGGCCAGGATATGGGCGAATAGTCAGGAAGCGGCCAGAAGCTTCTCGAAGCGGCCATAGGCCTGGTCGGAAAGCTTGACGCGCAGATGAACCTTGCCGTCCTCGTCCTCGAAGCGGTCAAGCACTCGTCCCTGGTTGTACAGAAACGCCAGCAGCTCGCCCTGCTGAGGCTCCAGCACAATGTCCATCTCTTCACCGGCCGCATCGACCAGTTGCGCCACTTTGGCCAGCAGAGCGTCGATCCCCTCGCCCGTGACGGCGGACACCGGCAAAGGCTTGTTGCCGGCGCGATCGGTGACGGCGCGGGCCAGGAAGACCTCCTTGGCCTCCTCATCGAGAAGATCAATCTTGTTCCAGACCTCGACCATCTTTGACCGGTCGAGTTCCGGCAGGATGTGCCCCAGAACCTGTTCGACATCGGCCTTCTGGGCCTCGGTTTCCGGATTGGAGACGTCGCGGACGTGAAGAATCAGGTCGGCCTCGATCACCTCTTCCAGCGTGGCGCGGAAGGCGGCGACCAGTTCGTGTGGCAGGTCCGAGATGAAACCAACCGTATCCGAGATGATGGCGGACCGGCCGTTTGGCAGTTTCAGCGTCCTCAGAGTCGTATCTAGCGTGGCGAACAGAAGATCCTTCGCAAACACCTCTGCCCGGGTTACGTGGTTGAACAGGGTCGACTTGCCGGCATTGGTGTAGCCGACCAAGGCAACGATCGGATAGGGCACCTTCTTGCGCGCGGAGCGATGCAGGCCACGCGTCCGGCGCACCTCTTCGAGCTCGCCCTTCAGCAACTTGATCTTGTCGGCGATCATCCGCCGGTCGAGTTCGATCTGGGTTTCGCCGGGCCCGCCGGTGGTGCCAGTCGCACGCTGACGTTCCAGGTGGGTCCAGGTGCGGACGAGACGCGAACGTTCGTATTCGAGGCGCGCCAGCTCGACCTGCAGCTTGCCTTCGCGCGTGCGGGCGCGGCGGCCGAAGATTTCCAGAATAAGTCCGGTGCGGTCGATGACCTTGACGCCGAGGGCCTTTTCGAGATTGCGCTGCTGGATGGGCGTCAACGCGCCATTGACGACGCAAAGCGTCGCCTCAGCTTCTTCGCATAAGGCCTTGATTTCTTCGACCTTACCCTGACCAAACAGGGTCGCCGGATTCACTTTTCGCACCCGCGCGGTCATTTGACCGACGATATCGAGATCAAGCGCCAGGGCCAGACCTGTCGCTTCTTCAAGACGCGACTCTTCGAACCGGCGTGGCGCGGCGCGCTCGGCTGAAGAATGTGTAGCTACATCAGGATCGACGACAACAGCACGCTCCGTTTCCGGAGCGTGTTCATGAAAGCGGTCAGTCAATGATAAAGTCCCCTTTGAACAGGGACATTAGTCATCAGACTCGTCTTCCTGTTCG
>CAMLLA010000307.1 GCA_946480525.1 uncultured Asticcacaulis sp.
GTTGATCGGCTTTTCGGACAGGCAGATCAGGCTCGGACCGATGGACATTACGCAGAGGCACGCGCCAGCCTCGATGCGCTGATTCTTATTGCCCGGCGCCAGGCCAATGACGTTCTGCGCGCCCAGGCCCTGACCGCCAAGGCTATGGTGGAACGAGACGCGGGCCATTCGGTCGCGGCGGTTCCGCTTTACGAAGAAGCCATCACCCTTTACCGCCGGACATCGGACGTCATCGCGCTAGCCTCTGCGCTGCGCAGCCTTGGCGATACCTATCAAATCCGGGAGGATTTCGATGAGGCGTCGTCAAGGTACGAGGAAGCGCTGACCATCTATCGCGCTCTAGACGAAAACGCCGGCGACGGATCGGGCGTGACACCGCCTGACGCGCGCCAGGATATCCGTCTCGATACGCTTCGCCTGCATGAATCGCTGACACAATGCCGGCGCGGCTGGGCCTATAACCGCATGGCGGGATAGTTCACCTAGCCCTTATCCCGCATCAGGCGCGCCTTGTCGCGCTGCCAGTCGCGCTTGGCCTCGGTCTCGCGCTTGTCGTGGATCTTCTTGCCCTTGGCCAGGGCGACCTCGATCTTCACCAGTCCCTTATCGTTGAAGTACATCTTCGTCGGGATCATGGTGTAGCCGTCACGCTGCACCGATGCCATCAGCCGGCCGATCTCCTTGCGGTGAAGCAGCAGCTTGCGCACGCGGCGCGGCTCATGGTTGAAGCGATTGGCCTTGGTGTAGATCGGGATGTCGGCATTGACCAGGGCGATCTCGTCGCCGTTTTCGATGCTGACATAGGATTCGGCGATATTGGCGCGGCCCTGGCGCAGCGACTTCACCTCGGTTCCGGTCAGCACGATGCCGGCCTCGATCGGATGTTCGAGAAAGTAGTCGAAGCGTGCGCGCCGGTTGTCGGCGATCACCTTGTAATTTGCGGTATCTTCGTTGGCCATAAGAGTAGGTAAATAGGTTATGCCAGTTCAGGCACAAGCCCTGCCAGCGCCATGGCGTCGTCCACCAGCGGACGAACCGCCTGGCTGCACGGTGTGATCGGCAGGCGCACCTCCTCGGTGCAAAGCCCCAGGCGACTCATGGCGTACTTGGTTGGCGAAGGCGATGAATCCGCGAACAGCACCTTGTCGAGCGTGATAAGCTTGTCCTGCCACTGACGCGCCGTCTCGTAGTCGCCCCGGGCGGCGGCGTTGTAGAGGGCGACACAGGCTGCCGGCGCGACATTGGACGTCACCGAGATGACGCCATGGCCGCCGTGGGCCGAATAGCCCAGAAAGGTCGGGTCATCACCGGAGATGTACGCAAAGTCCTTGTCGATGCCGAGGCGCATGTGGCTCAGGCGATCGATGTCGCCGGTCGCGTCCTTGATGCCTACAATGTTGGGCAGTTTAGCAAGACGGACCACCGTCTCATTGCTCATATCGACAACAGTGCGGCCGGGGACATTATACAGCAGAACCGGAATCTGAACGGCGTCGTTGATCGCCTTGAAATGCTGATAGATTCCCTCTTGGGACGGCTTGTTGTAATAGGGCGCGACGACCAGCACGGCGTCGGCGCCGACAGCCTTGGCGTGATGCGACAGCTCGACCGATTCGGCGGTATTGTTCGACCCGGCGCCGGCAATCACCTTCACGCGGCCGGCGGCGCGTTCGACACACAGGCGAACGACTTCCTTGTGTTCATCCAGGCTCAGCGTCGAGGTCTCGCCAGTAGTGCCGACTGGCACCAGGCCGTGCACGCCCGCGGCGATCTGATGCTCGATCAGCCCTTCGAACGCGGCATAGTCCACCTCACCGTTACGAAACGGGGTGACCATGGCGGTAATGACGCCCTTGAACGGCGGGGTTTGCCTTGCGTTACTCATTCCTTAACCAGTCCTGCACACAGTCTTTGCCGCAGACAGCCTTCGCTTGGTCAACGTGATGAAAACGTGATCATTTTGCGCAAGGTGTGTCTTTCGATCATCGCAGATCGAAGATTATATCGAATTTAGCCTTAAGCCCGCCGGGCTTTGGCTGCAATGTCTTTATAAAAAGAAACTATGGCCTATAGTCGGTTAGCGATGGGCCTCAGTACAATGCGTAACCAATGGCTAGGGACTAAAACCGGTATGACGTTCTCCTTCTCAGATCGTGTCCAGACGCACGCAGCGACGTCGCGCCCCTTATGGCGCAAGGCTGCGCTTATCCTGACCGTCAGTGCAGCGGGCTTTATCTGCATGGGCCCCGTATCGGCGCAGGACGTCCCCTCCTCGGTTCCATCTACCCAGAACACGATGGCGACGCCGGATACCGCCCAGCCTTATCAGCCGCCGGTCATGTCGGCAGAGGACGTCGAGACGCTGGAAAGCGCCCTCGAACTGGTGCGCACCAGGAATTTCGCCGCCGCCGATTCGATGAAGGCCGGCATCAGCAATCCGGTTGCGCGCAAGATCATCACCTGGGCCATCATCAACAATGACGGCCAGAACATCTACAGTTTCGCCGCCCTTGACGGGGCGCGCCGCGACCTGTGGGGCTGGCCGCGCGAAACCAAGCGTCAGATCGCCGCCGAAAAGATGATCGGCCTGTCCGGCATGACGGGACAGCAGGTCGTCGACTGGTTCAACGGTTCGCCACCCGAAACCATCGAAGGCGCCGTTGCCCTGATCAATGCCCAGCAGACCGTCGGTAACGTCGAGGAAGCCTCGCAACTGGCCAAGACCTGGTGGCGCACCCGGACGTTCGACACCATGGCGCAGGCCAACTTCCAGCAGGCGTTTGGCCGCTACCTGACCCAGGACGACACCATCGCCCGCGTCAACTGCCTGATCATCAATACGCAACAGGGGTCGAGCCAGGCGATCCGCGACCTGCTGCCGCTCGTCAACGACCACACCCGCGCCGTCGCCAATGCCGCCCTGGCCATGCGCACGGGCGCCGCCGGCAGCGATGCCCTCTATACCTCCGCCCTGGCATTCGATCCGCGCAACAAGGCGCTAGCCTTCGCCCGCGCAAAGTACCTGTCGGGCAAAGGGCTTGAACCGCTCGGCTATCCGATCTTGGGGGACCTGCCTCCGGCCTCGATGAGCCCGGAAGCCGCCAGCCAGCTCTACGCCCTGCGTCTGGCCTACTTCAAGTCGGCGCTCAAGGCCCGTGATTATCGTTCGGCTTACAACGCCATGAAGGGCGGCGGCTTCGAGCCCGGCGAAAGCAAGGCCGAGGCCGAGTTCTTTGCCGGCTGGATGGCGCTTCTGAAGCTCAACGACACCAATGCAGCGATCGAGCACTTCCACAACCTGGCGACCGCCGGCACATCGCCGATCACCCAGGGGCGCGCCAACTACTGGCTTGGCCGCGCCTATGAAGCGCGCAATAACCCGGGCCTCAACGGCATCAATCCGGACAGGACCGAAGCCGAGAAGTACTACGCCAAGGGCGGCCAGTATATCTACGCCTTCTACGGTCAGCTGGCGGCGGAAAAGGCCGGCATCAAGACCATCACCATCGGCAAGGACCCTGTTCCGACCGCGGCCGACCGCCAGCGCTTCGAAAGCCGGGACACCATCCGCGCTGCACGAATCCTGGCCAGCACCGGACAGATCGATATGTTCCGCCAGATCGTCCTGGCGACCAGTCTTGTCCTTCCCAATGCCGAGGAAGAGGCTCTGCTGGTCGATCTGACCGCGCGTTACGATACGCAGTTCATGGCCATGAAGGTGGCGCGCAATTCGATGCAGCGCGGCTTCTACCTGCCTGAGCGCGCCTACCCCTTGCGCGCCGTGCCAGATGTGCCGTCTCCGGAAAAGGCGTTCGTGCTGGCCATCACACGTCAGGAATCAGGCTTCGACCCCAAGGTGCGCAGCCACGCCAATGCACGCGGCATGATGCAGCTTATTCCGTCGACGGCCAGGGCCGTCGCGCGGCGCCTGGGCGCAAGCTACAATGATTCAAGGCTTTATGAGCCCGACTTCAACATGTCGCTCGGCGCCTACCACCTGGGCGAACTGGTGACGCGGTTCGATGGCTCATACATCATGGCCGCCGCCAGCTATAATGCCGGCCCCAGCCGTATGAGCAAATGGGTTGCCGACTGCGGCGATCCCCGTGGGCCCAACGGTGATCCGCTCAGCTTTATCGAGTGCCATCCGTTCAACGAAACGCGCAACTATATGATGCGGGTGACCGAGAACGTCCACGTCTATCGCGCCCGTCTGGCCGGCGGGAGCGCGGCCCTGACGCCGTGGGCCGATGTTCAGCGTGGACTGCCCGCTCCGATCATCAATACGCCGGATGACGGCGAAACCGGAACCCTCGGTGGCGACGGCGACGGCCCTATGAGCTATCTCGACTATCAAAAGGCCGAGGCCCAGAACGCCGCGCTGGCCGCCAGCCTGGCCCAGGCCGCAGTAGCCGAGCCGGAAAAGCCCAAGGCGACGGCCAAGAGTAAAAAGTCCAGCAAGGCTAAAAAGGCAAAGACCAAAAAGACCTCTGCTAAGAAGACGAGAAAAAAGAAGCGGAACGATTAGATCAATGGCGCAGCGGCCAGCTGCAGATGCAGGGCGCCGTCCCGTCGAACCAGTTCTCCCGACAGGTTAAAGACATCGCGCAGGGTCCCGGTGTTGAAGACATTCTCCGGCGGACCGCTTGCAGCGATATGCCCGTCTTTCAGCAGGACGGCCGTGTCCGCGAACTGGACGGTGAGCGGCAGGTCATGCAGGCTGACGACAATCGTCGCGCCCTCGGCAGCCTTTTCCTGAAGGCGCTTCAGGACCTGCCTTTGCCAGGCGGGATCCAGCGCCGTCAGCGGTTCGTCGAGCAGGTAGACGCCGGCACGGCCGGCCAGCACCCGCGCCAGGAGGACACGCGCCCTTTGTCCGCCTGACAGGCTGAACACGCCGCGATCAGCAACGTCTTTCAGGCCCAGCGCCGTCAACTCCTCATAGGCCCGCTGTCGCGCCATTTC
>CAMLLA010000308.1 GCA_946480525.1 uncultured Asticcacaulis sp.
CGAGCCGACCGAAACCGAATCGAAGGCCGAGCTTGATCGCTTCGTCGCTGTGCTGCGGGCTTTGGCCGAAGCGGCGCTCGATGGTGACGTCAAACGCTTCAAGGGCGCGCCTTATCTGGCCCCGGCCAAGCGCCTGGATGAGACCCGCGCGGCCCGTCAGCCAAAACTTACTCACAGCTGACAAATTTGTAACCTTGTCCTGCTAGTATTCCCCGTGTGGTGACCCTATATCGGGAACATCACACGGGAACGCACCGAAATGAAACTGTTGGTCAAGATGTCAATGATGCTGGTGGGCTTTGTGCTCATGGCATTTGGCGTCCTGATCGCGCCGCTGCCGGGACCGCTGGGCGTGCCCTTCTTTATCGGCGGCTTGATTCTGGTCCTGCGTAACTCGACATGGGCCAAGCGTACCTTTATCCAGCTTCGCCGCCGCTATCCCAAGATCTTTGGCCCTGTCCGCGCCCTGCTGCGCCCCGGTGCCAAGGTTGTCGCCCTAATGTGGCTGAACATGCTGCGCACGGAGCGCCACTTCCTGCGCCGCAAGGACCGGTTCCTGTTCCGCTTCCGCCGTGGCGTCTTCCGTCCTCGCCGTCCTGCTTTCGGCTAGGCTGCTGTAACTCTTATCAATCGAATTCTTAGAAGGGCGGAAATCCCCCCTTCCGTCATTTGCTCCGCAAATACCACCTTCCCCGTTCACGGGGAAGGTGTCAGCGAGCGTATGAGAGCTGACGGAAGGGGGAACTTAATGGCATCACGACCTAGACCAAAAATGGGCGACCTGGTTCATGATAAAGGTGTAGCCGTGGTCATAGACGTGCTGTCGTCGCAATGGCTGCGCGTGCGTCCGTTTCAAAAGCCAGAGATACTAGAACTTATAAGATGTTGCGACGTGACGAAAGTATCGGAAGAATAGAAAAGGCCCGGAGCGAACTCCGGGCCTTTTGTCTTTTCGACGGTGGATGCGCTTACGAGAAGCGGCCTTCCAACTGTCCGATCGCCTTGTCGACCGCAGGGTCGGCGCCAAGGCCGGCCGTGCGTTCTGTCAGGATGGACTCGGCCAGTTGCGTGGCCAGTTCGGCCGCGGCAGCCTTGACATCGGCAGCGGCGCGCGCTTCGGCCTGGGCAATCTTGCGCTCGGCCTGTTCTTCGCGGCGCTTGATCGTCTCAGCCAGCTTGACGCGGGCGTCCTCGGTCAGACGCTGAGCCTGCTCTTCGGCCAGGGCGATGATCTCCTTGGCCTTGAGCTCAGCTTCCTGGCGCTGGGCCTTGATGCTGTTGAGCAGGTCGGTTGCTTCCTGGCGAATGCGCACGGCTTCATCCAGTTCGGCACGGACGGCCTTGCCGGTATCACCCAGGCTTTTCCAGATCGCGCCCGGAACGCCGGCAAAGACCAGGATCAGGAAGAAGACCACCAGGCCAACGCGGACCCAGAATTCGGGATCGGCGAAATTGAACATGATCCTATACCTTCTGCTGGGCGGAGCGCAGGGCAGCCTGCGTCGCCGCCTTGCCGGTCAGCTTCTGCACGAGGGCCGAAGCGGTTTCCGAGGCGATGTCGCGGACGTGGCTCATGGCTTCGTCACGGGCGGCCTTGATGCGGGTCTCGGCTTCCGACAGACGGGCGTTCAGCTTGACGTCTTCCGCTGCCTGAGCCGCCGCGATCTCCGCATTCGACTTGGCAATGGCTTCCGCCGCCAGCTTCTTGGACTGAGCCTGGGCCGCAGCGGTTTCCGCGGCGGCTTCCTTGGCCTGGGCCTCCGCCTCGTCGCGGTTGGCGCGGGCGTTGGCCAGATCCTCGGCGATCGTCGCGGCGCGCGTGTCGATGGCCTTGCGCAGGCGTGGCGCAAAGACACGGCCGATCATCACGTACAGAACGACGAAGATGATCACCAGCCAAACGATCTGCCCGCCCCAATGCTGGGTATCCAGTTGAGGCAGGCCGCCCGAACCATGTTCGGCGCCGTGTTCAGCCGTAGCCGTGCCGTGCTCTGCAGCACCGGCATGAGGGTCGGCTTGGGCGAGGGGCACCGTTTCGACCGCGGCCACCGGCAGCACCGACGCATCAGCGTCGGCGGAGGTCAGTGTCGCGGCTTCGGGTGAAGTTGCGGCGTACATGTCGTTTCCTTAAGCCACCAGGCGGCTTATTAACCGACGAACAGGATAAGCAGGGCGACGACGAAGGCGAAGATGCCGAGAGCTTCGGTCAGCGCCATGCCGATGAACAGGTTGGTTTGTTGTTCCTTGGCAGCCGACGGGTTGCGCAGGGCGCCGTTGAAGAAGTTGCCGAACAGGACGCCGAGGCCGATACCGGCGCCGATCATGCCGAAGGTTGCGATACCAGCGCCGATGAACTTGAGGCCGGTGGCGATCGCCTGAGCGGATTGAAGATCCAAAGCCATGAGAAAACTCCGTAGTCAGATAAAAGATTTAAAGGGATTTAGTGGTGGCCGACATTGACCACATCACCGATGTAGACGCAGGCCAGAACGGCAAACACGAAAGCTTGCAGATATGCGACCAGGAATTCCAGTGTCGTGAGGGCGACGATCGCCGACAGCGGGATGACCGCGCCAAGGGCGCCGCCAATACCCAGGCCGGCCAGGGTAACGACGAAGCCGGCGAAGACCTTGAGAACGATGTGACCACCGACCATGTTGCCGAAGAGACGAAGCGACAGGGTGATCGGACGAACCAGGAAGGAGATGACTTCGATCGGGATGATCAGCGGCACCAGGTACCACGGCACGCCCGAAGGCAGGAACAGCTTGAAGAAGCCGAGGCCGTGGCGGACCAGGCCGACGATGATGACCAGCGAAATGGTCATGAGGGCCAGTGTCAGGGTGACGGCGATCTGCGACGTCGCCGTAAAGTAGGTAAACATGCCGACCAGGTTGCAGCTCAGGATGAACAGGAACAGCGTCAGGATAAAGGGCAGGAACTGGCGGCCGTCGTGGCCGATGATCGAATCGGCCATATCGTCGATCATCTTGAACGCGCCTTCGGCGATCACCTGGCCGCGGCCGGGAATGACGCTGGCGCGGGCCGTCGCGACTGCAAAGAAAAGCAGGGTCAGACCGACAGCGATCAGCATGGCCAGCACCGAGTTGGTGATCGACATATCGATCGTTTGTCCGAAGACTTCCACAGCCGGAAGGTCGACGACCTTCTGGATCTGGAACTGGTGCATTGGATCGGCCATGAGCCTCTTAAACCTCTTGGATGCGGTCCGGCGCCTTTGAGCGCGCGAACGCGAGTAATTCAGAATGCGGAAACGTCCGCCGGGTGTCCCAAGGTGCCGCCTGCGCGGAACACCGCGGTCAGCGTGACTGGCTCGACTTGATGATCGCATACATCGCCGCGATCATTCCCAAAATGGTTCCGACGATCATTCCCCACGGCAAGCTGTGGAAAACATAGGTGTCGGCAAGCCAGCCCAGTCCCAAACCTCCCAGAATGCCCCCCAGCAGTTCGCCAAGGACCTGAAAGCCCTTGTTGGCGCCAACTTCCGCCTTGGTGTCGACCGTCTTGCGTCTGCGCGCTTCGATCGCCTTCAGGCGCCGGTCGAGATCGTCCAAATCGTCCGTCTTCGACCCATCGGGGGGTTCATCTGTCACGTTCAGCACCTAACAGGCGGATAACAGATGTTACCCGTCTTCGAACGGCGCGGAAACTACTCAAGCAGGGCTGAAAGGTCAAGCAATTGCGGCGCAATTCTCGCCGATTGTCACAATTGACGGTGAACAGGTCCGGGAAATAGCGGAATTGATGGAAAAATAAGGGAAAATCGGTCAGGCGACGTTCTCTGCAACCATGGCTTCGGCCTGCGACAGATCGACGCTGACCAGTTGCGACACGCCGCGTTCGGACATCGTGACGCCAAACAGCCGATCCATGCGCGACATGGTCACCGGGTTGTGGGTGATGGCGATAAACCGCGTCTTGGTGCGGCTGCGCATCTCCGCCAGCAGGCGGCAATAGCGGTCGACATTGGCGTCATCGAGCGGCGCATCGACTTCGTCGAGGACGCAGACCGGCGCGGGATTGGCCAGGAAGACACCGAAGATCAGCGCCGTCGCCGTCAGGGCCTGCTCGCCGCCCGACATCAGGCTCATGGTCGACAGGCGCTTACCCGGCGGACAGGCGTAGATTTCCAGGCCGGCTTCGAGCGGATCGTCCGATTCGACCAGACGCAGTTCCGCCGATCCGCCGCCGAACAGGGTGACGAACAACGTCTTGAAATGCTCGTGGATAATTTCAAAGGCCGCCAGCAGGCGTTCACGGCCTTCGGCGTTCAGTTCGTCGATGCCGTCGCGCAGCTTGGCGATGGCGGTGATCAGGTCCGAGCGCTCCTTGGACAGGGTGTCGAGGCGCGATTCGTATTCGGAGGCTTCTTCCTCGGCGCGCAGGTTGACCGCGCCGAGGGCGTCGCGCTCCTTTTCCAGGCCGGACAACAGGGATTCGGCCCCCGAGGCGTCGGCCGGCGTGGCGATGGCTTCTTCCTTGAGGCGCTTGCCGAGGTCGTCCGGTGTGCCCCCGGTCTGGTCGAGGATCATGGCCTCGATTTCAGCGGCGCGTTGCTGGATGGCTTCGAGGCGGGCAGCCGTACCGGCACGCTCTTCGCGCGCTGCCGCCGCCGTCGTTTCGGCGCCCCGGACGTTGATGTCGGCGTCACGGCGCGCGCTTTCGGCGGCGTTCAATTGATCGCGGGCTTCGCTGAGCCGCTTCTGGGCGATCTCGATCTGGTCGACCAGGGCGATGCGGCGGGTCTCGAATTCGGCCGGTGCGGCCTGCGCCTTGGTGAGGGCGTCTCGGCTTTTTTGCTCGCTCTTTTCCAGTTCGGCGAGCCGGGCGCCCGAGTCGCCGGTGCGACGCGTCCAGTCGGTCAGTTCGCGGCTCAGGTTGCGCTCGCGGCCTTCGCGCGCCTGGCGGTCTCGGGCTTCCTGGTCGAGCTGGGCGCGCGC
>CAMLLA010000309.1 GCA_946480525.1 uncultured Asticcacaulis sp.
AAACCCTTGGTTTTCAGATATTTGATCAAAGGCTGCGTTTGGCTTTCGTCAGTGAAGTAAAAATAGAAATTTGTGGCCTTCCAGAACATTTTTCCCCCAAAATGAAAACAGGGACCTTTCGGTCCCTGCTCTTAAAACTGCAACCTGTATCCACCGGCATCCGTCATCAGCAGACGGGCATTGGCGGGATCGGGTTCGATCTTTTGCCTCAGACGATAGACGTGGGTTTCCAGCGTGTGTGTCGTCACGCCGGCATTGTAACCCCACACCTCGGTCAGCAGCTCTTCGCGGGTGATCGGCTTGCCGCCGGCGCGATAGAGGTACTTGAGGATATTGGTTTCCTTCTCGGTCAGGCGCGTCTTCTTCTGCGTCTGATCGACCAGCACTTTCAGCGCCGGCTTGAATTCGTAAGGCCCGATGCGGAAGGTCGCGTCTTCCGAGGTTTCGTGGCTGCGGACCTGGGCACGAATGCGCGCCAGCAGGACGGCAAAGCGGAACGGCTTGGTGACATAGTCATTGGCGCCAGCGTCAAGGCCCAGAATGGTATCGGAATCCGATGTCTGGCCCGTCAGCATGATGACCGGGGTGGTCAGTCCGCCCTTGCGCAACAGCCGGCAGGCTTCGCGCCCATCCATATCCGGCAGGTCAACGTCAAGCAGGATAAGATCCGCATTGATGCTCTTGCCGAGGCGAAGGCCTTCGGCGCCGTTGGACGCCTGAACGACCTTGAATTCTTCGTGAAGTTCCAGCTGCTCAGCCAAAGCTTCACGCAGTTCATCATCATCATCGACGACAAGAAGGGTTTTTTGTTGCACCATGATCCTGTATCTTTGGGTTTCTTATAGTTTTTAGCCGCAAATCACCCCGAATGGTCAAGAAATTTACCGCATATAGCGACGGACGGCTAGGGCTAAACCTACATAGTGTGCGGGCGGCCTTGGGAAAAGGGGGCGTTACCCCTGCGGAAGACAAAAGGGAAGGCGACGGCAAGTCGCCTGTGGGTGAATGGCCGATCCGCTACGTCTTCTACCGCCCGGACCGGATAGCGCCACCGGAAACATCCCTGCCGGTCGTTGCCCTGTCGCCGGATGACGGCTGGTGCGACGACCCAAAGAGCCCGGACTATAACCGGCATGTGAAACTGCCATCCGCATTCGGCCATGAAAAGCTGTGGCGGGACGACCATGTTTACGATCTTATCGTCGTACTGGGGCACAATGATGACCCGCCCGTGGCAGGTATGGGATCGGCGATTTTCATGCACCTGGCGCGCGACAACTATGCCGGCACCGAGGGCTGCGTTGCCCTGGCCAGCGACGACCTGCTGGAGCTGCTAAGAGAAGCCGAGCCGGGAAGTACAGTTGAGATAAAGGCGTAAAGGGCCTCCGGCGGCCAAGGTCCGAAGGATCTTGGAACCAGAACTCAACGGTGCCCGAAAATGGCCGAGCCGACGCGGATTTCGGTCGAGCCGAAGGCAATGGCTGTTTCAAAGTCGTCACTCATCCCCATGCTGAGTTGGGCGATACCATTGCGCTCCGCTATCTTTTTCAGCAGGGCGAAATAGGGGCCTCTGGGACCGTCGACCGGCGGGATGCACATCAGTCCGGATACCGTCAGGCCATAGTCGTCGCGGACAGAGGTGATAAAAGCGTCGGTCTCAACAGGCAGAACGCCCGCCTTCTGGTCTTCCTCGCCGATATTGACCTGGACCAGCAATTCCGGCGACCGGCCCTGTTTCTGGATCTCATCGGCAACCGCGCGGGCGATCTTGTCGCGATCGATGGTCTCGATAACATCGAAAAAAGCCACGGCGTCGGCCGCCTTGTTGCTCTGCAAAGGCCCGATCAGCCGCAGTTCCAGGCCCGGCCATGTCTCTCTTTGCCCCGCCCAGCGTTCCATCGCTTCCTGTACGCGGTTCTCGCCAAAACGCCGGTGACCGGCCTGCAAAACCGGTATGATCCGATCCCAGGGCTGCGTCTTCGATACGGCCGTTAGCATGGCGCTGTCGCGTTCCCGTCCTGAGGCCTTTAAAGCCGCCTCCATTCGGTCTATAATCCGCTGATAGTCTTCGGTATCCGGCGATGACATATGCAACCCGCTTCCAGTATCTGCTCGACAAGGCGACCGTCATAGCGCAGGCGCGCACGGCTTTGAACCCTGATGGTTCCTCACTGCCCGTCCTTTTCTTCGTCACCGACCCGGGGCGCATCGCCCATCCCGAAGATATCGCCGAGCATCTGCCGGCCGGATGCGGCATCATCTACCGTCATTTCGGCGAAGCCCATGCGTTGCAACGGGCGCGGTTGTTAAGCCGGATCGCCGATGAGCGCCACCTGACCCTGTTGATCGGCGATGACGCCGACCTGGCCTTCGAAGTCGGCGCACGGGGCGTTCATCTGCCGGAACGCAATCTTGCCAGGGCGCCGGCCCTCGCCGCCGAGTTTCCGGATTTCGTGCTGACCGCCGCATGCCACAGTCTCGAGACCCTGCATCGGCCCGAGATAGATGCCCTGGACGCGGTTTTTGTTTCGCCCGTCTTCGCCAGTCGAAGCGCTTCGGCGGTGGACGCCACGGCATTGGGGGTTAAGGGCATTCGTGATCTTGTCGATGCATCGCCCGTGCCGGTCTATGGGCTTGGCGGCATCAGCTGCGACACGATTCCGCAACTGCGCGACAGCGGCCTGTCAGGTGTCGCAGCGGTCGATGCCTTCAGTTTGAAAGATTAGATCAGAACTTGCCAGCTTTTAGAACTTGAACGTCGTTTCGAGACGGACGCGCGGTTGCGTCTTGGCGTTCTGATTGCGGCCGGTCGTTTCCGGCTTGAAGGCCTCGGTCTTTTCACCGAAACCCACGGTGCCACCGACGCGAAGCGAAGGGGTAAGCTTGTAGAAGGCGCCGGCATCGACGTCGTTGAAACCCGACGGACGGCTTTCGGCCTGGTTGATATCGAACTTGAGCCCCCACTTACCCTTCAGGTCGAACTGGAAGATATTGGACTTCTGCTCGGGTTTTGAGAGGGTGGTGGTTTGTTCGCTGATATAGCTGTCGCTGACCGTGACAGGCGCCAGACCGGCGATTTCCGTTTGCTTGGCCGGCTTGGCCTGCGCCCACGCGGCCTGGCCCATTCCGGCGGAAGCCAGAAGCGCTAGGGTCACTGCGAAGGCGGTAACGGGTTTCATGGGTCTTACTCGAACTGCGTCTGTAGAACGGCACCACGGTAAGCTGTTATCGTGAAAAAAACGTTCGCCCCGGAAAATATCTGACGACATTTTCCAAAAGTGAAACAGCCCATTCCGAAACTAGCTGTGCGTCATGTCAAAACTACACACCATTGTTGGCACTTATATGTCAAAAACCGATTAAGCCGAATTCGCGCGTCCGGTCAATTTCTGTCAGGAGTGAAAACCCGTTCAGCATAGATTCCCCGGACAGATGTGTTCTATAGGTCACGGATTCGGCATCAAACCCGTTAATCAAGGTAAACACCCTGATAATTCAACAAGATGCCTGCGCGCGTTTCACGCCTGAAACTTAGCGTCCCCGGCGGCAGCATATTTGCACAATCTTGGACTTAAATTTGCCGGACTGTTGGGATTGATGTAAACGAACTCTTGTCACACCCCCTTGCCAGCATGCTATAGGGAAGGTTGGATCAAGAGGCGACAAACCGGCGATAACCACCAGGTGGCCTATGGGGGCCTTTGCAAGAGCTTGCGGACCCAAATCGCAACAACATGCGGAGTGAATTTTCGATGACGACTAAGCTTAGCTCGGCCCTGGTTCTGGGTGCACTGGCTGCCTGCCTTACCTTGAGCGCCTGCGCCGGCAAGCCCGCTCCGTCGGCAACGACGACGGCGCCGACCGAAGGCAGCAAGTTCCTGGGTCTGTTTGGCGGCAAGAAGTCGACCGCGCCGTCCTACAACGAACAGGCCGGTATCGGCGTCAACGCCTATCTGTGGCGCGCCTCGCTCGACACCATCTCCTTCATGCCGTTGAACTCGGCCGATCCGTGGGGCGGCGTCATCATTTCGGACTGGTACGCCAACCCGCAAAAGCCGGATGAGCGTTTCAAGGCCACCATCTACATTCTCGACGCCCGCCTGCGCGCCGATGCACTCAATGTCTCGGTCTACAAGCAGGTCCAGACCGGCGGCCAGTGGGTCGACGCTCCCGTATCGCAGCAAACCCAGCTCGACATTGAAAACGCCATCCTGACCCGCGCCCGCGAACTGCGCCTGTCGAACACGAAGTAAGCGGCCTTCACGGTCAAATAAAAAGCCGCCGGATCATCTCCGGCGGCTTTTTATTTTGGCTTTAGATGGGAATTCGAGCACGTTCACACCGTAGCGGATCCGGGTCCAGGGTCTTTCGGACCCTGGCCTGGTTAGATTGGCGGCGGGCCGACCAGAATGTCGCGCTTGCCGACATGGTTGGCTGGGCCGACCACGCCTTCCTGTTCCATCTTTTCCATAAGCGAGGCGGCCCGGTTATAGCCGATTTGCAGCTTGCGCTGGATGTAGGAGGTCGAGGCCTTGCGGTCGAAGGTGACGAAGTAGACGGCCTTGTCGTAAAGATCGTCGCCCGAACCACCGCCTTCGCCCATGCCGCCGCCTTCGCTGGAGCCGCCTTCTTCGTCGCCGCCATAGGTGACGTCGTCGAGATAGTTCGGCTGGCCCTGGTCGCGCAGGAACTGGGCCACGGCTTCGACTTCGCCGTCGGAGACGAACGGACCGTGCAGGCGGGTGATGCGGCCGCCGCCAGCCATGTAGAGCATGTCGCCCTGGCCCAGCAGTTGCTCGGCGCCCTGTTCACCCAGGATAGTACGGCTGTCGATCTTGGATGTAACCTGGAACGATATCCGGGTCGGGAAGTTGGCCTTGATGGTGCCGGTGATCACGTCGACCGACGGACGCTG
>CAMLLA010000310.1 GCA_946480525.1 uncultured Asticcacaulis sp.
GCCGACGCCTTATGAAGAGCGCGTGCTCATCCGCGGCGACAAGGATATCGAATACCAGGACTTCCTCAGCGTCCTGAATTCGCTCAAGGCGTCAGGCTACACCCGAGTGGCTCTGATCAACGAAGATACCGAATAAACTTCAGTAAACCGCCGCATTTGAACCGGACGCCTTGGCAGGCGTCCGGTTTTTGCTTATCACGCGGCGATGAATGAACCCGAAGACGATATCGATGATGCCGAAGACAATGATGCCCAGGACGGGGGCGAATGGCTGACGGCCGATGTGCCGGCGGAAGAGGCCGGTGACCGGCTGGACCGTGTCCTGACCACGTACTTCCCGGAGTTGTCGCGCGCCCGGCTTCAGGCCCTGATCGCCGAAGGCCGCCTGATGTTCGGCGACACGGTTGTAGCCGACGGCAAGCACAAGGCCCGGGCCGGCGCCTACAGCCTGTTTGTTCCCGCCCCCGTTGATGCCGTGCCTCAGGCGCAGGATATTCCGCTCGATATCCTCTATGAAGACGCCCACCTTATCGTCATCAACAAGGCGGCCGGCATGGCGGTTCATCCGGGCGCGGGTATTCCTGACGGCACATTGGTCAACGCCCTGCTGCATCATTGCGGCGACAGCCTGGCCGGCATTGGCGGCGTGCTGCGCCCAGGCATCGTCCATCGTCTCGACAAGGACACGTCCGGCGTGCTGGTCGCTGCCAAATCCGACGCCGCCCATCGCGGTCTGTCAGCCCTGTTCGCCAAACACGACATTGACCGCGAATACCGCACCGTGGTGCGCGGCACGCCGCGCAAGGTCGAAGACACGATCACGACGCGCATCGGCCGCTCCAACGGCGACCGCAAGAAGATGGCTGTCCTGCGGGGCACCGGCGGCCGCGAAGCGGTCACGCACTATGAGGTTCAGGAGATCTACGGCCACGGCAAGCCGCTGGCGTCGCTGATAAAGTGCCGCCTGGAAACCGGCCGCACGCATCAGATCCGCGTTCACATGGCGCACATAGGCTGCCCTTGCCTGGGCGATCCCATCTATGGCTCGGGCGCGCCCTCTCGCGATATCCAGACCCTGCTCGCCGATATCGGGTTCGACCGCCAGGCGCTGCACGCCGCCGTCCTTGGCTTCGTCCATCCGGTTACCGGCGAGAAGCTGAGGTTCAAGGCCGCGCCGCCCGAGGACATGCAGGCCTTGATCGACATATTGCGGACAGACTTTTAATTTATAAGTGGCAATGCCGAAACCGCGCGTGCCGCCAACCTTATTGTGCGCCGCACTCACTCAACTGTGATCCCGCATCTGTTGCAAGCCCTGGCGCGTAAAAGGCACAATGTCCGCCCCGTAGAGGGAACGCATTATATGCGAAGTCGCAAAAAAAATTGCGGATTCGCATTAAATCCGCGTTTACCCCTCTTTTATTTTAAAAACGCGTACCCACATCGAGTGCTGTTGCCGGCCATGAGCATGGTCGCCTCCTGCGCTCCCCCCGCAGTCGAAGGCACCCGCTCATGACCGACACGTCTCCTTTTTCCGATCGCCCTGGGCAGGGTGAACCGGAATCACGACAAGAAAGCGAAACGCAGATGAGCACGTCTTTGGCTGTAAGCAACTTTTCGTCCGCAAATATGCCGGCTCTGTCGCCGGACGGCGGGCTGAACCGCTACCTGTCGGAAATCCGCAAGTTCCCCATGCTGGCCAAGGACGAGGAATTCATGCTGGCCAAGAGCTGGCAGGAACACCAGGACCCCAAGGCAGCGCACAAGCTGGTGACGTCACACCTGCGTCTGGTCGCCAAGATCGCCATGGGCTATCGCGGCTACGGCCTGCCTGTCGGCGAAGTCATATCCGAAGGCAATGTCGGCCTGATGCAGGCCGTCAAGAAGTTCGATCCGGACCGCGGCTTCCGCCTGGCCACCTATGCCATGTGGTGGATCAAGGCCTCGATCCAGGAATACGTCCTGCGCTCCTGGTCGCTGGTCAAGATGGGGACGACCGCCGCCCAGAAGAAACTGTTCTTCAACCTGCGCAAGGTGAAGTCTGAAATCTCGGCACTGGAAGAAGGCGATCTCCGCCACGAACAGGTTGAGCAGATCGCCACCAAGCTTGGCGTGTCCGAACAGGACGTCATCAACATGAACCGGCGCATGTCGTCGCCCGACTCGTCACTGAATGCGCCATTGCGCGCGTCCGAAGGTGAATCGGAATGGCAGGACTGGCTGGTCGACGACAAGCAGGTCTCGCAGGAAACCGTGCTGGCCGACAACGAAGAGTACGACCAGCGCATGACCCTGATGAAGGCTGCCATGGGCGAACTCAATGCCCGCGAAAAGGAAATCCTGACCGAGCGCCGGCTGAAGGACAATCCGACGACGCTGGAAGACCTGGCCGAACGTTTCGGCGTGTCGCGTGAACGCGTCCGCCAGATCGAGGTCCGCGCCTTCGAAAAGCTGCAAAAGGCCATGATCAGCGCCAATGCGGCCATGACGCCGGCCTAATCCACCTTCAAACCAAAAAAAAGCCGGCCTCAGCGGGCCGGCTTTTTTTGTGCATTTTGGGGGATCAGGCGGCCTGGCCGTCTGCCAGGAGAACAGGCTCGGAGAGGCTCGACGTTTGCGCTTCCAGGCCCAGGCACACCATCATTTCTGCGACGCGAGGCCCCAGCGACTCCTTTGACACAGCCTTGGCGCGGATATCCTGGATGACCGCCGATACGGTATTGATAAAGCGGGGATCCTTGATCACCTTGCAGGCCGGCACGATGACGGCCATCTGGGTCATGATGGTTTGCATCGTGCCTTGGGCATCGGTGTCAAAGCCTTCAAGCGCGGCTTTCAACAGGCGAACAGCCTCCTCGACCGCGATGCGCTGACTGCCTTCGTTCTTGCGCTTTTTCTTGCCCTTGTATTCGCCGGCGTTGAAGCTGCGGCGATCCGGGCCGGTATAGGTTTCAACCGCGATCCATTCGCGCGGCTTGAACAGGACGTTCTGCAGGCGCTTGGTCAGGTCCTGCCAGGCAAAGGGCTTGGCCAGCATTTCATGGACACCGGCATTCTTGGCTTCGCCCAGTTCCGCCGGCGTAATATTGGCCTTGAGCATGATGACGGGCGCTGCCTTGCAGGCCAGGTCGCTTCGGCGCAAGGACTTGGTAAAGTCGACACCGTCGACACTCTGGGCCCCGTATTCCGTCAGGATGAGTTGCGGTTCAAGCGTGCGGCACAGAGCCAGCGCGCGACGGTCATCCGTTTCCACGACGATGTTGTCGGCGCCGAGCACCCGTAACATATCGGCCAGCATGCGCGCATAGGCCTGGTTTGCCTCGATGATGAGGACACGTTTCAGGCAGTTGCGCAGCTTGGCTTGAAGACGAGGATCAAGATTAATCATGGCAAACTCTGACACGGAACGCGAATAACGTGATCCAATCTGCCAGAGTTTGATAAAAATAACGTAATCAGGCGTGGTTAACCAAATGCTCTTCTAACCCCAACCGTCTAAACTACAAAGAGTTAAGCCACGAGGGCGGCATTATGCTGCCGCCAGCTCAGTCCTGGAACGGATCCCGCATGAGAATGGTATCGTCGCGTTCCGGTGAAGTAGACAGTAATGCCACCGGCGCGCCGATCAGTTCCTCGATACGGCGAACATACTTTACCGCGTTGCCCGGCAGGTCCTTCCACGAGCGCGCGCCTTGCGTGCTTTCGCTCCAGCCTTCCATTTCCTCGTAGACCGGCTCAATGCCCTGCTGCGCCTTGAAGCCGGCGGGCAAATAGTCAAGCACCCTGTCGCCGACCTTGTAGCCGACGCAGACCTTGATGGTGTCGATGCCATCCAGGATATCGAGCTTGGTCAGCGCAATGCCATCGATGCCGTTGATGGCGATCGACTGACGCGCCAGCACGGCGTCGAGCCAGCCGACGCGGCGGGCGCGGCCTGTGACCGTGCCGAATTCATGACCGCGCTGGGCGATGCCCTGGCCGATTTCGTCGAACAGTTCGGTCGGAAACGGACCGGAGCCGACGCGTGTGGTATAAGCCTTGAGGATACCCAGCACGTAACCGACACTCTTCGGCCCCATGCCGGACCCCGCCGCCGCTTGCCCCGCCACGGTATTGGACGAGGTGACGAACGGATAGGTGCCGTGGTCGATGTCGAGCAAAGCACCTTGCGCGCCCTCGAACAGGATGCGCTTGCCTTCCGACTTGGCCTTGTCCAGCACATACCAAACCGGCTTGATGAAGGGCAGAAGGCGCGGCGCCATTTCCTTAAGCTTTGCAACAAGAGCAGCCACGTCGACGTCCGGCAGGCCCAGGCCGCTGCGCAGGGCGTTGTGGTGGGTCAGCAGGCGATCGATCTTGGCTTCCAGCGCGTCGAGGTCTTCCAGGTCGGCGACACGGATGGCTCGGCGGCCGACCTTGTCTTCGTAGGCCGGGCCGATGCCACGGCCGGTCGTGCCGATCTTGGCGCTGCCAGCGGCGTTTTCGCGCGCAATGTCCAGTTCCGAGTGGATCGGCAGGATCAGGCAGGCATTGTCGGCGATGACCAGAAGGTCCGGCGTGATCTTCAGGCCTTGCGCTTCGACACGGGCGATTTCGTCGAACAGGGCCCATGGGTCGATGACGACGCCATTACCGACGATCGACAGCTTGCCCTGGACAACGCCCGAAGGCAGCAGGCTCAGCTTGTAGACCTTGCCGTCGACGACCAGGGTATGACCGGCGTTGTGACCGCCCTGAAAACGCACGACGACATCGGCGCGGTTGGACAGCCAGTCAACAAGCTTGCCCTTGCCTTCGTCGCCCCACTGGGCGCCGATCACGGTCACATTTGCCAAGAGAATTCTCCGTACTCGGTCACAGGCGCAATGGGCGCGGACCACAAACGGTGGCACC
>CAMLLA010000311.1 GCA_946480525.1 uncultured Asticcacaulis sp.
AACCGGCCCTAGCCGACCTCGGGCCGTTGAGCGGTGTCCGAACCGCCTTGCAATGGGCCCGAAAGCGCGGTGACACATGTGTGATAACCGTGCCGTGCGATATGCCGCGCCTGCCTTCGAACCTCGTCGCCCGCCTTATCGCGGCGCCAATTGACGAGGTCGAGGTCGTCCACTTCTCAGGCGCCCGCGACTATCCGCTGTGCGCGTTGTGGAATACGGCCATCCTGCCCGATCTGGAAGACGCGCTGCGCACTTCCGAAGGCGGTTTGGCCGTCATGCGGTTCCTGGCGGGCCGCCGGGTGGTCAAGCTCGAAGCCGGTAACGACAGCGCTTTTGTGAACATCAACGCGCCGGACGCGTAGACAGCTGCCCCGCCGTTATGTACATCAAGTACATAACGGAGACGACCTATGCTACGCGCCATTCTCGCCGCCCTGCTGGTGTTCGCTGCCCTGCCGGCGCAGGCGGGCGAGGTCAGCGTGGCCGTCGCTGCCAACTTTACCGAGCCGGCCAAGGCGATCGCCGCTGCCTTCGAAGCGAAGACCGGCCATAAGGCCGTGATGAGCTTCGGGCCATCGGGTGCCTTCTACGCCCAGATCCGGCAGGGCGCGCCGTTCGAGATTTTCCTGTCCGCGGACGCCGAACGCCCGGTGCGCCTCGAAGCTGAGGGGTTTGGCGTCAAAGGCACGCGCTTCGTCTATGCTTACGGCGCGCTCGTCTTGTGGAGCACGCAGCCCGATCTTGTCGACGGCAAGGGACAGGTGCTGAAGACAGGCCGTTTCCACCACATAGCCATCGCTGATCCGGCCGCAGCGCCCTATGGCACTGCCGCCAACGAGGTTATGAAAAAGCTGGGCGTCGGCGACATTCTGGCCCCCAGGATTGTCAAGGGCGCCTCGATCGCCCAGGCCTATAGCTTTGTCGATACGGGTGCGGCCGAACTGGGCTTTGTCGCCTTGTCGCAGGTCAAGAATCGTCCAGGCGGATCACGTTGGGTTGTGCCCAAGGCGCTCTATTCCCCTATCGACCAGCAAGCCATTCTGCTGAAAACGGGCGCCAACGGCCCCGCCGCCCGCGCCTATCTCGACTTTCTGAAAACGCCCCAGGCCCGCGCCATCATCACCTCATACGGCTATGAGGTGAAATGACCGGCTGGGAAGTCTTCCTTGACAAGGCCGTGTGGCTGACGGCGCAACTTGCGGCGGTCACGACCCTGTGCCTGCTGGTCATTGCCACGCCGATCGCCTGGTGGCTGGCGCAAGGCCGCAGCCTGGTCAAGGACATCATCGCCGCCATCGTCGCCCTGCCGATCGTCCTGCCGCCGACCGTGCTCGGCTTCTATCTGCTGGTGGCGCTCGGCCCCAACAGTCCTGCGATGGCTCTGCTCCACCCCTTCGGTGTCCGCACACTCGCGTTCAGTTTTACCGGCCTGGTCATCGGCTCGATCATCTACAGCCTGCCCTTTGCCGTCCAGCCGATCCGCAATGCGTTCGAGGCCATGGGCAAGCGGCCGCTGGAAGCCGCCGCCATGCTGGGCGCCTCCCCGCTCGACAGCTTTTTCACCGTTGCCCTGCCTATGGCGCGACGCGGCTTTGTCACGGCAGCGCTGCTGGTTTTTGCCCATACGGTCGGCGAGTTCGGCGTCGTCCTGATGATCGGCGGCGCCATCCCCGGCAAGACTCAGGTCCTGTCAATCCGCATCTTCGAACTGGTCGAGCAGCTTGATTACACCTCGGCGCATCGGCTGGCAGGCGGGCTGATGGTCTTCGCCTTTCTCGTCATGCTGGCGCTGCTGATGATCGACCGCCGTTATGGCCGCAGGGTGGACGCATGATCGACGTCCGCCTACATGGCGCGCGCGGCGCCTTTGAGCTCGACGCTCATTTCAGCGTTCCGGCCGACGGTATCACTGTCATCCGCGGCCCATCGGGCTCGGGCAAGACCAGCCTGCTGCGCGCCATTGCCGGGCTTGAGCACATGACCGGCCATGTCCGCATCAACAATGAGACCTGGCAGGATGGCAAGATCTTCGTGCCGTCGCACGGGCGTCACGCCGGCTACGTCTTTCAGGAAGCGTCGCTGTTCCCGCATCTCGATGTCCGTGGCAATCTCGACTATGCCCGCCGCCGGGCGTCAGACGCGCCGAACTTTGACGCAGTCGTGTCCGACCTGGATATTGCCCGCCTGCTCGATCGCTCCGTTCATGACCTGTCCGGTGGCGAGCGTCAGCGCGTAGCGGTCGCGCGGGCGCTGATGGCCGCACCGAAACTGTTGCTGATGGACGAGCCGCTATCCAGCCTCGACCGCCCGGCCCGCGACAGCATACTGCCGCTGATCAAACGGTTGGGCCAGAAACTGCCGATCCTCTACGTCACCCACGATCCCGCCGAAGCGGTGACACTGGCCGATCGCGTACTGGGTATGAACCATGGCCGGGTGACCCCGGAACGCCTTTCGAACGGATTGGAAGGCTTGAGCCAAACCGATATCGAGCGCCTGGCCTTGGCGGCCCTCCAGTCAGGCTTAGTCGACGGCCAGAATGATGTGTGACGCCTTGATCAGGGCCTGAGCCTTCTGGCCAGGCGCGAACTCAAGCGTTTCAGCGGACTCGTGCGTGACGACCGCCGTCACTGTCTTGCCGTCGCCAATATCCAGTGTGACCTCGTCGTTGACCGCGCCCGGCACGACCGTGCTGATGACGCCCGGGATGCGATTACGGGCCGAGATCGGCAGTGGATCATGCCCGGCCGCAAGGATGACGAAGCTCGACTTGACCAATACTGTGACCGCCCTGCCCGGCGTCAGGCCGAGGTCTTCGACGCTCTCTCGGGTGACGATCGCCGTCAGTTCGATGCCGTCTGTCACCTTTACGGCCACACCGGCATTGACCGCGCCGCCGGTTACGCTGGTAATGGTTCCACTCCAGGCATTGCGCGCCGTGGTCTTCATGCTCAGGCTCCGCAACAGGCCGGCAACATCCGCGCCGGCATTCAACACGGCATCGATCTTTTCCATCTGGGCGGCCAGGGCGTCTTCGAGCGCGCCATAGGCATCGATCAGTGCCCGGCCTTCGTCCGTCACGGCCGCCGTGCCGCCCGATTTGCCGCCGGTCTGGGCGACGACCAGCGGCCGCGCCGACAGGTTGTTGAGCGCCTGAACTGCATCCCATGCGCCTTTATAGCTCAGGCCCGCAGCCTTCGCCGCAGCCGAGATCGAGCCCAGTTCATCAATCAACTTCAAGAGGCGGATGCGTCCTTCACCGATCTGCGAGTCACTTCCTTTGCGAAAATGCAAAAGCGCCTTGAGCTGCTCATTATTCACGACGGCAGCTGGCTGACTTCGCCCCAGAAATGCACGACCTCCCGGACCGCATTGGCGTACTGCACGCCGTCGAACGGCTTCACGACATAGCAACTGGCGTGGCGTTCGTAGCATTCGCGAATGTCGGTGGGCGATTCTGAGCTGGTGAACATGATCACAGGTATGGCGCGGAAAGCCTCGTCCTTCTTGATGGCGCTCAGGAAGGCCTTGCCGTCCATGCGCGGCATGTTGATATCCAGCAGGATCAGATGCGGCGGACGTCCGCCGTCCTGCGACGAAACATCCTGCAACAGCTTGATCGCCTGGTCGCCATTGTTGGCCACGGTCAGCCGGCACTGCGGCTTCGCCGTGCGAAGCGCGCGCCGCGTCATCTCGACGTCGCCTTCGTTGTCCTCGACCAGGAGAATTTCAAGATCGGTGTACATCGTGCCGGTATCGTTCCGTTTTAAAGCCTAGTGCGATACGCCCAATACAGTTTCTTCAACATTTAGGATCAGGCGCAACATACGACACCCCCGCCCCCTGTCGAGTTGAAAATGGTTATCTTCAACAGGCGTCACTTCGCGGGCAGCGTGAAAACGAAGGTCGTGCCTTCGCCGGGTCTGGACGTAAACGTAATGTCGCCGCCGACCAGGCGGAGAAACTTCTTGCAGGTCGACAGGCCAATGCCGGTGCCGGGATAGTCCTCCGCCCTGTGCAGGCGCTGAAAGATGGTGAAGACCCGGTCGGAAAAAGCCGGGTCGATGCCGATGCCGTTATCCTTCACCTCGAAGCGCCACATGGCGCCGCTGGCCTGGGCCGAGATGGTGATTTCCGGCGTCGTCCCCGCATGCTGGAACTTGAGTGCATTGCCGATGAGGTTCTGGAACAGGACGCGGACAAGGGTGGGACTGGTCTGCACCATCGGCAGGGGGCCGGCCGTAACCACCGCTGCCTTGTCCGCGATGACGTCCTCGAATTCGCGGAGCGTTTCGCTCAACACCTCGTTGCAGTCGACCTTTTCGGTCCGGACCTCCTCGCGGCCGACGCGCGAAAACGTCAGGATGTCGCGGATCATCTTCTGCATACGCACGGCATTGTCGCGGATATAGGTGACATAGCGGCGGTTGTTGTCGTCAAGCTGTTCGACCGCGTCCTGCTCCAGGAAGCCGGCATAGGTGTTCATCATGCGCACCGGTTCCTGCATGTCGTGCGAACAGACATAGGCGAACCGTTCCAGTTCCTCGTTCGACTGGCGCAGCGTCGCGTTGAGCTTGAGTATCTGCTCGCGCTGGCGGTAGAGGTCGAGATAGACCTTGACCTTGCTTTTCAGGATATCGGGATTGATCGGTTTGAAGATGTAATCGACCGCACCGATTTCAGCGGCGCGCGTGGCGAAGTGGTCTTCCTTGCTGATGGCCGTCACGAAGATGATCGGCACGTTTTCCATGTCCGGCCGCGTCTTCATCAGCCGGGCGGTTTCAAAGCCGTCCATGACCGGCATCTGAACATCGAGCAGGACGATGGCGAAGCTGTGTTTCAGCACCAGCATCAGGGCGTCGCTGCCTGATTCGGCGGTCAG
>CAMLLA010000312.1 GCA_946480525.1 uncultured Asticcacaulis sp.
TCCATGGCCGCCTCGACCAGCGCCCGCTGTCCGGCCAGGTGATCCCGGCGATAACGCAGGCCCAGCTTGATATTCTCATAAACGGTCAGGTGATCGATCAGGTTGAAGTTCTGGAAGACGAAGCCGATGCGGGCGGCGCGGATATGGGCCAGGGCGTTTCCCGACAGACGCGTCACGTCCTGCCCTTCGAAGGCGTAGTGTCCGCTGGTCGGCCGGTCGAGCGTGCCGATGACATTCAGCAGGGTCGACTTGCCGCTGCCCGATGGACCGACGACCGCCACGAATTCACCCGCCTCGATATCGAGCGTGATGCCGCGCAGGGCCGGCACGGTCCGTTCCGTGTCGGTGTAATTCAGGTGGACGTCGCCGAGGCTGATCAAGGCCATGCCTAGCTCCTGACCGGAAAGCTGAAGGCGAAGGTCGTGGGGGCGCCTGGCCGGCTATTTACCAGCTGGAGATTGCCGCCATGGGCCAGGGCGATCTGCCGCGCCAGGTTGAGCCCGGTGCCGGTGCCGCCGGGCTTGGTGGTGGCGAAGGCGCTGAACAGGTTGGGACGAAGCGTCTCGGGCACACCGGGGCCGGTGTCGGACACGGTAATGACCACGTTGTGCTGGGCTTCGGCCGCCGCGATGCGGATGCACCGGGAACCGTCGATGCCGTCCGTCGCTTCGATAGCGTTGGTGATGACATTGATCAGCGCCTGGCTGATCTGAGGCTCGTCGAGGTTGAGGCGCGGCAAGGCTTCATCGACCTCGATCTCCCACGCGATGCCTTCATTGCCCGGCGCGCGAACGAACAGGTCCGACACGTCGCGCACCAGCCGCGCCGGCTCGACCGGTTGCAGGACCGGGTCGGGCAGTCGCGCTACCGAGCGATAGGCCTCGATAAACCGGGTAAGCCCGGCCGCGCGGCGCGAGAGGGTATCGAGCGACTCGCGCGCCGAGGCGACGTCGGCGGGCGTCTTGCCGAGAAAGGCATCGGCGACTTCCGCCAGCGAGGCCACCGGCGTCAGCGAATTCATGATCTCGTGGCTCAGGACCTGGAGCGTGTCGCGCATGGCCGCGGCTTCGGCCTTGTGCATCTCCGTCTGCACATCGGTCAGCGCCGCCAGCCGGGCGTGGCCCTCGTCGGACGCCACTTCACTGACGCTGACGGCATATTGCCCGCCCAGGACCTTCAGGACGGTCTGTGAACCGGCGCCTGCCTCGGTCATGGCCCGGACAAGGGCGTCGGTCTCGGCGATGATGATGTCGTCGGTCTGGAACAGGGCACGCGCCGCCCGGTTCAGCGCCTCGGGCCGCTGCCCTTCGACATGGCGGATCAGCGGCACCGGCGACTGGTCCAGAATGACGCGCAGGTCTTCGCCGCGGGCGTCACGCGCCGTGCTGTGCTCATGCGGCCGCACGACGCGCGCCGCCTGGCTGACCCAGACGGCGCCGGCCAGGACGACACAGGCGGCAAGTCCTATGCCCAGCCCCGCCCACAACCCACGCAACGCGGAATCGTAGGCAAAGACCGCTGCGGCGACCAGCAATCCTATGGCCAGGATGCGGAAGGGACGCGAGTTAGAGACCATGTTTCGACATTCGCCTGTAAAGAGCCGGTCGCGTCAGCCCCAGATCCGCCGCCGCCGCCGATACGTTGAAATTGTTGCGCTGAAGCGCCTCCTCGATCATCACCTTTTCGGCGTCCGACAACCGGGCGGCGGACATGCGATCGGGAGCTCTTCCGCCAGATGGTTCGTCCGGAGCCAGGGCCAGGTCGCCCGGACCGATGACGACGTCGTCGCTGAGGATGGCGGCGCGCTCGACGACATTTCGCAAGGCGTGAACATTGTCCGTCCAGCCGTATGCGTTCAGGTCCGCCTTGGCCTTCGGCGCCAGGGTCCGGGCGGTCAGGCCATGCTGCCGGCACGTGACCCGCAGGAAATGCTCCGCCAGGTCCAGTATGTCCTTCGTGCGTTCGCGCAGGGGCGGCAGCTCGATATCGATGGTATTCAAGGCGTAGGTCAGCCCGCGATCAAGGCCAAGGTCGCGATGGGGCCGCGCCGTCGTCGAAATCAGCCGGCTGTTGTGGCGCGCCGCCCGCGCGAGCCAGACCTGGAGGGCCGCGCCATGGGCGTGCGAAATACGCTCGATATTCTCGATCAGCAGCGTCGTATTAGCCAGGTCGGCGAGGTGTTCGGGCGTCAGGGCGGCGGCGTCGGCCTGGATCAGGTTGGCGCGGCCCGACTGGCGGTGCAGGATATTGGCGACCAGGGTCTTGCCGGTGCCGGGTTCGCCGCGCAACAGTACCGGAACGTTCAGCCCGGCGCAGCGGTCGATCATCGCCCGCGTGCGTTGCAAAGCGTCCGAACGGCCAACCAGTATGGCAGGATCGGCGTCCGGGACATCCGCCGACCGCCGCTCGGCGGCCGCCTTGTCGACGGCCTCCAGAAGGCGCGCATTGTTCCATGGCTTCATGATGAAATCACGCGCGCCGCTTCTGAGCGCCTCGACCGCGATATTGAGCCCGCTGTGCCCCGTCACCACGATGACGACGGCGTGCGGATCATGCCTCAGTATATCGCGCAGCAGGCTGAGCCCCTCCGCGCCGGAGGTCTGGGCGCGCGAAAAGTTCAGGTCGAGCAGAATGACGTCGACAGGCCCGGCCGCCAGCTGGCTCATGGCCTCACCGGGATCTCCGGCGCCGCTGTAGCCATAGCCGGCCGACCGCAGCAGAAGTTCGGCGGTCTTGCGGACATCGGCATCGTCGTCGACGAAAAGGACGGTCTTGGACACTTCGGGAAGCAGATCAGGCATGTACGGTTCCGGACACATCGAACAGATGCGCGGACACATCTGCGCACACCATCAAAAATTGTCAAACGATTTTAGACGTTTAGGTCGAAACCCGAGTCGGATGTTATTATCGCACAAATAATAAGAACACATGGGAGTGCGTACATAGCCGCCAGACGCCGAAGCCTTGCCAACGGCCCGATATCACCGCTTGCCGCGCCGCGAGCACCCTGACGAATTGCCGCCTGCCAAACAGGTGGCCCGATGATCGCATCCATCTGGTCCACGGATGCGTCCTGTCTCCTGGACCATTTCTCTTGAACTGTCCCTTCCGGTCCACAACAGCCGGAAGGGAATTTTTTCCGCGCCGTCCCGACGCGTTCCCCTTACTGTCCCGCCTGCTGATCCCGCAGCACGCACCCCTGGAGCCTCAATGAAACCCCGCACCTTCCGGACCTTGCTGACCAGCCTCGTTTCGACACTTGCCCTGACCGCGGCAGCCCAGGCCGCCCCGATCGCCACGCTCGACCGCAACGGCGCCTGGGTTACCGTCGAAGCCTATGGCCCCAATGTCGTCCACGTCGTCATCGCCGCCGACAAAGCCGAGGTGCTGAAAGGTCCTGGCCAGGGGATACTTCCGGAAAATGCCGACAATGCAGCCTTTAAACGCACCACAGGCGCCGACGGCGATATTTTCCAGTCGAATGCCCTGACACTCAAGGTCAATCCGGCTCCCGCTCCGCGCGTGCCGTCACAGGGTGAGAAGTACTTCGCGCCGTCGCTCGCGCCCGTAAGCCTCACGGTCAAAAATGCGAAGGGCGACACCGTCCTGACCATGAATAGCTGGGAAATGTCGCCGCACGAAGTGACCGGCGAGAAGACCTATCAGGTCGGCGCCGCCTTTGCGGCGCCCGCCGATGAGCATCTCTATGGCATGGGCCAGAACCAGGAATCCCTGGGTTCGCTGGACCTGCGCGGTAAGGTGCTCGACTGCAAGCATTGGTACGACGCACCTGAGGGCGAAACCGTCTGCGTACCCTTCATGGTCTCGTCCAAGGGCTACGGCATCATCTGGGACAACCCGTCGCAGACGCGCTTCATAGGTGCCGTCAATGGCCGCACCGCGTTTCAATCCAAGGTCGGGGAGCGCGTCAGCTTCTTCGTCGTCACCGGCGACACACCGGAACAGATCTATTCGGCCTATGCCCGCGTCACCGGCAAGACGCCGATCCCGCCCAAGGCCGCCTTCGGCCTGATCCAGTCCAAGGCGCGTTACGACAGCCAGGACCTGGTTCTGAAAGTCGCCAACACCTATCGTCAGAAGCAGTATCCGCTCGACGTCATGGTCGTCGACTGGTTCCACTGGACACGCATGGGCCAGATGGACATCGACCCGGCGCAATTCCCCGATCCGGCCGGCATGAACAAGCAGCTCCACGATATGGGCATGCAGTCGATCATCTCGGTATGGCCGCGCTATGAGACCTCGGGCCGCTACTATAACGAACTGGCCGCCAAGGGCTACTTTCTGCACCACGGGGACGGCTCGCCGGTCGACGGCCTGCCCTTCCGGTCCGACCGCACCGGGGCCCTGATCGATTCCACAAATCCGGAAGCAAGGAAGTGGTTCTGGGAGAAGATCCGCGACAACATCCTGAGCCAGGGCTTCGACTATCCGTGGCTGGACGAGACCGAGCCGGACCTGGTCCCGGAAGGCTACCACTTCCACATCGGCACGGGCGACCGCTACCGCAACCTCTATCCGCTGGTCCACGTCGAAGGCGTCGCGCAGGGCATGCGCGCGTGGAAACCCAACAAGCGTGTGCTGATCCTGGCGCGCGCCGCCTATCTCGGCTCGCAACGCACCGGCGCGCTCTTCTGGTCGTCGGACATCCATCCGTCGTGGGAGGCGCTGCAGCGTCAGGTGCCGACCGGCCTCAACATGACGGCGTCCGGCATCGCCTACTGGGGCAATGACATCGGCGGCTGGCAGTGGCTGCCGCAGACGACCTCGGCCACCAAGCCGCCGCTACTCGATCCGTCGGACGCGCGTGAAACCGTCGGCCAGAACCACGACTACCCGGAACTGCATACGCGCTGG
>CAMLLA010000313.1 GCA_946480525.1 uncultured Asticcacaulis sp.
GAGGACCAGGACCGCAAACCGCTGGACTACAACATGTTCATCGCCGGCAGTTTTGCGCTGTCGCGGCTTTTGAAGCGCCATATCGGCGACGAGCCGCGCGTCGGCCTCATGCTGCCGACCTCGATGGGCGGCGCCCTGTCCTTCTGGGCGCTGCATGCCTTGGGCTGCGCGCCGGTCATGATCAACTTTACGGCGGGTCAAGCCAATATCCGCGCAGCTGCCCAGGTTTCCCAAATTAAAACAGTGGTTACGGCGCGTCGCTTCATCGAAAACGCCAAGCTGGAAGACCTGGTCGAAGCCATGCGTGGCTATGTTCGCATTGTCTATCTCGACGAGATCCGCAAAGAGATAACCCTGGCCGACAAGGTCTATGCCTTTGTCGCTTCCAAATTGCCGCGCCTGTTCGCGAAGAAAGCCACGCCTGACGATATTGGCGTCATTCTCTTCACCTCGGGCAGCTTCGGCAGCCCGCGCGGCGTGGTGCTCAGTCAGCGCAACCTGGTCGCCAACTGCCGTCAGATCGCGGCCCACATCGCGCTCAAGTCGGAGTGGGTCGCCTTCAACCCCATGCCGATCTTCCATTCGCTGGGCCTGACCGGCGGCGTCATCCTGCCGCTGCTGGCGGGCCTGCGCAGTTTCCAATATCCGTCGCCCCTGCACGTCAAGCAGATCCCGCCGCTCTTACGCGAATCGAAGGCGTCGCTGCTTTTCGCCACCGACACCTTCATCAATCAATATGCCCGCCAGGCCGAGCCCGACGACTTCAAATCGCTGGAATTCGTCGTCTGCGGCGCCGAAAAGGTGCGCAACGAGACGCATGAACTGTTCAAGACCCAGTTCGGCGGCGTGCCGATCCTGGAAGGATACGGCGTAACCGAATGCTCGCCGGTGGTGGCCGTCAACTATCCCGACGACAACCACTACGGTACGGTCGGTCCCGTGCTTCCCGGCATCGAAACGCGGCTTGATCCGGTCGAGGGCATCAAGGAAGGTGGCCGCCTTTTTGTCAAAGGCCCCAATGTGATGGCCGGCTATATCAATCCGGAAAATCCGGATGTGATCGAGGCGCCGAAAGACGGCTGGCATGACACCGGTGATATCGTCACGTTCGACCATGCAGGCTTTATCAAGATACTGGGCCGCGCCAAGCGCTTCGCCAAGATCGCCGGGGAGATGGTATCGTTGACGGCCGTCGAACGCCTGGCCGAAGAGGTCTGGCCCGACAACCGCCACGCCGTCGTCGCCGTTTCCGACGACAAAAAGGGCGAGCGGCTGGTGCTGATCACCGATAACACAGACGCCGACATGTCGCGCCTGACCAACTGGGCCAAGGAAAACGGCACGCCTGCCCTGGCCATCCCAAAGAAGATCCTGAAGGTCGAAGCCGTGCCTGTTCTGGGCTCAGGCAAGACCGACTATGTCGCGCTTCAGAAGCTCGCCGAGGTCGAGGTGCAGGCCGCTTGAGGGCCTGCGGCAATCACGCATATTGACAGCTTAAGCGCCGCACCGTAAGCGCGGAGCATGGGCGCAGTGACGTACACAACAGTCAAGGCAGAGGTCCGTTTCTGGGCCTGCTTTGCCGTGGTCCTGGCCCTGCTCTGCCCGTTTCTGTTCCCGGTCCAGGCTTCTGCGCAAGGCGCGCGCGGCTTCACGCTGTGCATGGAACAACCGAATGCGCCGGCCGTCGTCGATACGGTGGCCGCGCAAAAGGTGGCAAGTGCCACCAAGACCAAGCCCTATCAGGGCCTGAAATGCGCAGATTGCGTGCTGGCCTCGCTCATGGCCATCACAACACCCGTGCCGCAGGTCGTTCCCGTCATCTACGTGACCGAACGCCTGAATTTGGCGCCCGCTGCAAATAGAATCCAGGTCCGCGCCCGCGCCCCGCCGCGCCCGCATTCCTGCGGCCCGCCGTCCGAAATCTGAAGCCTTTCGCCTGCGCCTGGTTTGATCTGGCGCGCCTGACCGCTTTCGATTCCGGACTTCATCTGATGTTCAAGCCATTTGCCCTGGCGCTTCTCACTACCGCTTCCCTACTTTCCCTGACCGCGTACGCCGCTGAGATAGACGATCCCTCGACCGTCATTGTCACCGCTCGTCCCGATCCGCTGGATCCCCCCGCCGTCAAGTCAACGCGCGCAAAGCTCGCGCGCACGCCGGGCGCTGTATCGGTGGTGGCACGTGAGAATTTCGAAAACAGCTATGCGCTTGGTCTGTTCGACACGTTGAAAGACGTCTCGGGCGTCTTCGCGCAGAAGAAGTCCGGCGAAGACGGACGCTTCTCTATTCGCGGCTCCGGCATCGGCAATTCCGCTCACAATCGCGGATCGTGGCTGGCCATCGACGGCGTGCCGGTCAACCAGGCCGACGGCTCGGGCGATTTCCAGGAGATGGACCCGCTCAGCGTCCGCTACGTCGAGGTCTACAAAGGCGGCAACGCCCTGCGCTTCGGCGGCGCGCAACTGGGCGGCGCGGTAAATTACGTAACGCCATCGGGCCGCAACGCCGGCTATCACAGCCTGCTGCGGCTTGAAGGCGGATCGTTCGGCACCCTGCGCGGCCACGCCGCCTATGCCGACGTCATCGGCGACTATGACCTCTATCTGTCGGCCACGGTCACGAAGGCCGAGGGTTGGCGCGACAACACCGCTCAGGAAGCCCGCCGCGTCACCGCCAATATGGGCCGCAGCTTCGGCGAAGGCCGCTCCGTGCGCCTGATCGTCCAGGCCAATGACATCGAACAGGGCATTGCTGGCGGCCTGACGCTCACTGAGGCGCTGAATACGCCAACCCTTACCACCGCCGCCAACTATCCGACGCTGCATTACGGCCGCAACGTTAAATCGGTCCGCGCCACAACTCAGGCTGACTGGAAACTTAATGATAACCTGTCATTAGAGGCTGGTGTTTACGCGGCGTATAAGCAACTGGTGCACCCGATCTCGATCTATATCGACTATGGTTACCAGAATTACGGCGCCTTCGCCCGTCTGGACGGCAAGGGCACCTTCGCAGGCCGCCCCGCCGACATGTTCGTCGGCATCAACTACCGCGCCGGCCTGACCGACGCCGATGTCTTCGTCAATGCCAACGGCCAGCCAGGAGCCCTGACCGGTCAGTCGCGCCAGAACGCGCAGAGCGTGGACCTATTCGGAGAAGGCCGCGTTTTTGTAACCGATGAACTGGCCGTCGTTGCCGGCGGCTCCTACGGCTGGACCGAGCGCGACTATACCAACCTGCTCAACGCTACCAACGACAAGACGGCCAATTTCGACTGGTTCGCCCCCCGCATCGGCTTGTTGTGGCAGAACGAACAGGGCCAGCAATGGTTCGCCAACGTCACGCAATCGGTCGAAGCCCCGACCTATGGCGCCCTTGTCCAGGCGCCGCTGCCGCAGTTCACCAGCGTCGATCTGCAAAAGGCAACGACGTTGGAAACGGGCCTGCGCGGCCGCAGTGCCAGCCTCGTTTGGGACGTCGCAGTCTATCGCTCAGCCATCACTGGCGAGATGCTGAACTTCATTGTCACGCCGGACATTCCCGCCGCCACCTTCAACGCTGAAAAGACGGTCCATCAGGGCCTTGAAGCCGCTCTCGACTGGACGATTGGAAAGGCCGGCAACTGGACTTACACCCTTCGTCAGACCTACACCTGGTCGGATTTCCATTTCGACGGCGACAAGACCTACGGCGATGGCCGCCTGCCGGTGATCCCGGAACATTATTACCGCGCCAGCCTGACCGCCGCGGCCAACGGCTGGCGGATCACGCCGGCGGTCGAATGGACACCGTCGGATGTGTGGGTCGACTACACCAACACCGCGAAGGCACCGGGCTACGCCGTCTGGAATCTCAGTCTTTCCAAGCGCTTCAGCGACAGTCTTGAGGTGTATGCCGATGCGCGTAACGTCGCCGACACGCGTTATGTCTCGAACGTCAATGCCCTGACCGACTTTGCTAAGGTCTCGGCAGCCTCGCGCAAGGTCTTTTGGCCAGGCGAAGGCCGCGCTGTCTTTATCGGCCTCCGACTGACGGGGAAATAAGATGACCGAGCCCGGAAAAGAGGCCGCCAGGCGGCTTATCATCGACTATCGCATGATCTGGCGCTGGCACTTCTATGCCGGGCTCGTCTGCATCCCGTTCATCATCCTGCTGGCGGTCACGGGGACCTGCTACCTGTTCAAGCCGCAGATCGAAGCGGCCCTGGATGCGCGCTACGACAACCTGCCGTTTTCAGGCGCACCGCGTCCCGTCAGCGAGCAGATCTTCAACGCCATGCACGCGCTGCACGGCGCGGAACTAAAGCAGGTCGAACTGCGCAAGAACCCGCACGATTCCTTACGCGTCGTCATGAACGATGGCGGCGCGTTGTGGCGCGTCTATATCCACCCGCAGACGCTCGACGTCCTGAAGGTCCAGGCCGAGGACCAGCGCGTCATGGCCATCATCAAGAACATCCACGGCGAGCTGACGCTCGGGCGCTTCGGAGAAATCATCGTCGAACTGGCCGCGTGCTGGGCCATCGTCATGATCGCCACCGGCCTTTACCTGTGGTGGCCGCGCAATGCGCAAGGGTTGGCTGGCGTGCTCTATCCACGCCTCAGAATGGGCAAACGCGTCTTCTGGCGCGACATCCACGCCGTCACTGGCATCTGGATCTCGTTCTTCGCACTCTTCCTGCTGATTTCTGGCCTGCCATGGACCTCGGTCTGGGGTGGCGCCTTCCGCGGCATCGTCGCGGCGACCAAGCCCGCCACCGCCAAGGCGGAATGGACCGCAGGCCGTGCCGCCGAAGCCAAGGCGCTGAAAGACGAACACGCCCACCACGATCAGGGCGCGCTCATGAGCCACAATAT
>CAMLLA010000314.1 GCA_946480525.1 uncultured Asticcacaulis sp.
CTGGATTTCGACCTGGCGGCATCGAGGAAGATGGCGTTGCCGCTGCCGGAATGGTTGATGACATAGTCGATGATGACGCCGATGCCGCGCTTGTGCGCTTCTGCCAGAAACTCGTCGAAATCAGCCATGGTGCCGTATTGTGGGTCGATAGCCCGATAGTCGTTCTGGGCGTAGCCGTGGTCGTGGTCCTGGCTGGGACCTATCGGCATCAGCCAGATGCCGGTGACACCCATCTTTTGCAGGTAGTCGAGCCGCGAAGTCAGCCCCTTGAAGTCGCCGATGCCATCTCCGTCGCTGTCCTGGTAGGAGCGGACGAATATCTCGGTGAAGGCTGCGGTCTTGTTCCAGCCCTTAGGCAGGGCGCTTGTCTTGTTGGTCACCGGCACCGGCGACACATCGATCGCCGCGTGAGCAGACGCAGCCATGGTAAACCCAGCCACTGAAGCCATCAGGCACGCACGCACGCGCTTACCATTCGACAAAAAATTCATGTCAGCCGTCCCTGCATTTTTGCGTTGGAACGACCCTGCCACTTCGAAGCACGCTTCGCCACTGGAATACGTATTCCCGTCGCGGCTACCTTTCGTCCGGAAAAACGGTGGCGTCGCGACACCCGGCGTGGTCAGGATTTAGCGCCGATGACACGATAGGTGACGTGTACGCCGCCCCACGACGGCTGAAACGCCCACATCTGGCCGCCGCGCCGGCGGAGATAGGCCTCCTCGTCCGACAACCAGCTCAGGCGAAGTGTCGCGGCGCCATCGAAACTGCCGATCGTGCGCGCGCTGCCAAAGCCGCCCGCCGTATCGTGCAAAAGGACCAACTGCCGGTCATCTACGGCAAAACAGGATACGCGCATGATCTGGATTTCGTGACCGCCCCCCGGAGATGTCACGGCCGCGCCGCGACTGCTTTCGCACAGCGGCCCCACACCGTGGTCGTACTGCCAATAGATCCAGGACACCAGTGCCAGAGCCAGTCCGGCCAAGGCAAAACCGCCATACCAATACCAGTGATGGCGCTCCTTTGGATGGATATAGCCGTGCGGGACGTGATGCGGCTCCCCACCGCCCGATCTTACAGCCCTGGATTCCATACCGGACACAACGACCTCAGTCGCCCGCGCACGCGAGCAGAAATTGACGTTAAGGTCAGTTTATGGTTCCGGCATTTCAGAAGTGTTAAGGCGGCACGTCCTAGATCGGAATGATTTTAAGTGGAAGCGTTATTCCGATCTAAGTTTTTGCTTTGTCGCGATATTTTGGCAAAAGCCGCTGACACTTTTTGCCATATCGCTCTAATGACGCAGGGACACCTTGCGCGGCGGCGCCGCTTCGCGAACGTCGGCGCCCGCAGCGACCTCCTTCAGCTCTTCCCGCGCCTCGGCGGCGACCTGGCTGAACTTCTCCTGTACCTCCTTCAGTTCCTCCTCGCTCATCTCGTCCATGTCGATAAGCGCCGTTTCGGCCGTATCGACCGCGCGGATCAGTTCGTCGAGTTTGAGCTGGATCAGCTTGGAATCGCGGTTTTGCGAACTCTGGATCAGGAAGACCATCAGGAAGGTAACGATGGTCGTGCCCGTATTGATCACCAGTTGCCAGGTATCCGAATACTTGAAGATCGGCCCGGTCACCACCCACGCGACGATAACCATCAGCGCCAGGAAAAAGGCCACGGGGCTGCCCGTCCAGACCGAGGTCGTTTGCGAAAAGCGGGTGAACCAGCCCTTGCTGTTCCCGCCATTTTCCACGACTTCCGCTTCCTGCGCCTTGGCGCGCCGGCGTCTGGGGCCGGTTGGGGCTGCTTTCGTCTTCTGGCGGGAGGGCGTCTTGCCGTTCGTGGTCATGGCGCGACAATGCCAGCCCCGCCCATAAGGAAAAAATCGCGGCACGACCTTGGCCGCATAAATTTCGCGCCGCCACGGCCTTTATGAAAAACTTACAGCCCACGGCACAGTCGCCATTTCGATCGGCATCTCCCCACGCGCATCATGACCGGATAAATATACAGGGAGCCCGTCATGGACATTTACAACTACATCCGCCAGGACCATCGCAACGTTGCGAACCTTATGGACGAACTGCTGTCGATCAACCTCTCGCACGTGCAGGAGCGCATCTTCCACAAGATCCGCATGGAGTTGAGCCTTCACGCCGAGGCCGAGGAGCAGACCTTCTACAAGGCGATCCGCGAGGCGGCGGAACGCAATAATGTCGAAGACCGCATTGCCCATGCCCGCGAAGACCACGATGAAATCCGCGAACTGATGACCTTCCTGATCAACGAATCGGTCGGCGGCCCGCGCTGGATGGAAAAGTTCGGCGAACTTAAACACGCCGTCCAGCACCACGTGAAGGAAGAGGAGGTCGAGATGTTCGCCAAGGCGCGCCGGCTTCTCAGCGACGACGAAGCCAAACAGCTGGCGCGCGACATGGCGAAGGTCAAACAGACCATTCGCGTCCCCGACCACGAACCGGTCGAATAATCCTCATCCACTGCAAATAGCTGCCGCCCCGGCCGATGCCGGGGCGGCTTTATTTTACCAGAGGCCTTGCCCTGAATCGTCCACGCGTCCAAATTTATCAGTGATAAGTTCCTTATCGCCGATAAATTTCGTAAGAACATTTGTAAAGCCGTCAGCCATTCATGAAAATCGATAAAACCACCATAATCAGCGCCGCGCTGGACCTGCTGAATGAGGTCGGCATCGACGCGCTTTCGACGCGCGGACTGGCCCAGCGCCTCGGCGTCCAGCAGCCGGCACTTTACTGGCATTTCAAAAGCAAACGGGCGTTACTCACAGCGATGAACGCCGTCATGCTGAGGCTCGGGCACAGCCACCGCGAGCCCCTGCCCGGTCAGTCGTGGCAGGCGTTTATTCGCGACAATGCAATAAGTTTTCGTAAAGCCCTGTTGCGTTTTCGCGACGGCGCCCGCGTCCACGCCGGCGCACAGACCGATCACGACGACATCCATGAAATGGACCGCACGCTTCGCTTTTTGACCGGCCAGGGCTTTTCCGGCGCCGACGTCGTCAATCTGAATACCGCCATCCATCGTTACGTCGTCGGATGCGTGCTGGAAGAACAGGCGGAACGGCTGCTCCCCGAAACGACGGCGGCGCCGGACGCCAGGGCGCGTCCCTACCCGGCGGTGAGCTCCGCGCTCAGCCACTACCGGCGCCGGTCGGACGAGCAGAATTTCCTCGATGGTCTGGACTTGCTGATTGGCGGTTTTGAGGCCAGGTATAAGGCATGATCAATATCCAGGACATCGACCACGTCGTCTTTCGCGTTCGCGACCTCAACGCCATGGTCAACTTCTACACAGACGTGCTCGGCGCGAAGTTCGAAAAGTACCAGCAAGGCCCAGGACTCTATCAGTTGCGCGTCGGCACCTCCTTGGTCGACCTGGTGCCAGTCGACGGCAAGCTCGGCCGCATGGGCGGCGCCGCCCCGGGCACGGAAGGCCGTAACGTCGACCATGTCTGTTTTCGCGTCCGGCCGTGGGATGAAGCCGCCATCCTCGGCCATCTGAAACAGCACGGCATCGTTGGCGAAGTCGTGTCGCGCTATGGCGCCGATGGCGACGGCCCCTCCATCTATCTCAGCGATCCCGAAGGCAACATGCTGGAACTGAAAGGGCCGCCGGCTTAAATCCGCGCGTTCAGTCGTTGCCGCCGATCAGGTCACCGAAACCGCCCAGGATCGAGCCCTCGCCGCGCGACGGCCCGGCGCCGCCGGCAGCCGCCATCATCCGGCCCGCCAGGCGCGCGAACGGCAGGGACTGGATCCACACCTTGCCCGGTCCGCGCAGGCGCGCAAAGAAAACGCCTTCGCCGGCAAACAGCATCGACTTGATATTACCCGCCTGGACCAGGTCGAAATCGATCGTGTCGGTAAAGGCCGCGACACAGCCCGTATCGACGTGCAGTTCTTCGCCGGGCTGAAGCGTGCGCTCAACCACCATGCCGCCGAACTGGACGAAGACCCAGCCGTCGCCCTCGAGCTTCTGCATGATGAAGCCTTCGCCGCCGAAAAGGCCGGTCATGATCTTCTGCTGGAAGGCGATGCCCAAGCTGACGCCCTTGGCGGCGGCCAGGAAGGCGTCCTTCTGGCAGATCAGGCGGCCGCCGACATCCGACAGCTTGAGCGGCAGGATGACGCCCGGCACAGGCGCGGAAAAGGCCACGCGCGCCTTGCCGTGGCCGTTATGGGTAAAGACGGTGGTGAACAGGCTTTCGCCGGTGATCAGGCGCTTTCCGGCACCAAGCAGCGCGCCCATGAAGCCCTGCTTCTGGCCCGAACCGTCGCCGAAGACCGTCGTCATACCGACGCTCGCGTCCTTCCATACCATGGCGCCGGCCTCGGCGATGGCGCTTTCGCCCGGATCGAGCTCGATCTCGACGAATTGAAGCTCCTGCCCCTTGATCTCAAAGTCGATGTCGTCTGCGACGCCGGACTGACGGTGGTGCGTTGCTGGGACTGTTGTGCCAAACATGGGGAATCCTCCTGATAGGTCGCGTCAGATGTAGCGCGCCCGGTAAAGATGGACCAGAGACGAGAGGGCACTTTGCACAAGGAAGTGAGACTTCAGTCATTTGATCTGATAAGCGTGTACCGTCAACGGGGGCTCGATGATGGTTGTCAGAAAACTGCTGCTGCTTGCTTTCATTGCTACAAGCCTGTCCGGCTGCGTCTTGTTCTATTTTCCGCCGTCTTTGCAGGGGGACGATAGCCCTAAGGTCGGGGATGCCGTCTCAGCCGCGCCGGGCGAAGCCATATTCCATAACATCAGCTATCAGGAAGGTAGCCGAAGCATCAGTGTTTACAGCGCTGAGGGC
>CAMLLA010000315.1 GCA_946480525.1 uncultured Asticcacaulis sp.
AGCCGCGCAATGGCCGCAACTTCGAGTATGGCGGCGAAGACCCGCTGCTGGCCGGCGTCATCACCGGCAAGGAAATCGCCGGCATCCAGTCGAACAACGTCATTTCGACCATGAAGCACTTCGCCTTCAACGGTCAGGAGACCAACCGCTTCAATATGGATCACCAGATCTCGGACAAGGCCGCGCGCGAAAGCGACCTGCTGGCCTTCCAGATCGCCAACGAGATCGGCAAGCCGGCCTCGATCATGTGCGCCTATAATCGCGTCAACGGCTTCTACGCCTGCGAAAACAACTGGCTGCTCAACGAAGTGCTGAAGACCGACTGGGGCTACAAGGGCTACGTCATGTCGGACTGGGGCGCCGTCCACTCGACCATCCCGGCCGCCAACCAGGGCCTGGACCAGCAGTCCGGCTGGGCGTTCGACCGCTCGAACTATTTCGAAGGGCCGTTGCGCGAAGCCGTCAACAACGGCTACGTCTCCGAAGCCCGCGCCAACGACATGGCGCGCCGCATCCTGTGGTCGATGTTCGAAACCGGCCTGTTCGACAACCCGGTCAAGGGCGACCAGTCGAAGACGATCGACTTCAAGGCGCATGCCGCGATCACCCAGGCCGATGCCGAAGAAGCCATCGTCCTTCTCAAGAACACGCCAGGTCTCCTGCCGTTGTCCAAGACCGCCAAGTCGATCCTGATCGTCGGTGCCCACGCCGATGTCGGCGTCCTGTCCGGCGGCGGCTCCAGCCAGGTCTATCCGGTCGGCGGCTCGCCTGTGCCCGATGAATTCGGCAAGGGTTTCCCCGGCCCCAAGGTCTGGTATCCGTCCTCGCCGATGAAGGGCATCCAGGCCCGCACCTCCGCCACCGTCACCTATCTCGACGGCAAGGACCTGAAGGCCGCAGCCGCGGCCGCGAAGAAGGCCGATATCGTGCTGGTCTTCGCCGAACAGTGGACGGGCGAGTCGATCGACGCGCCGGACCTGAACCTGCCGGGCGACCAGGACAAGCTGATCGATACCGTCGCCCGCGCCAACAAGAAGACGGTCGTCGTCCTGCAAACCGGCGGCCCGGTCGTCATGCCGTGGCTGTCCAAGGTCGGCGCCGTGCTCGAGGCCTGGTATCCGGGAACTGCCGGCGGCGAGGCCATCGCCCGCGTCCTGACCGGCGAAGTCAATCCGTCGGGCCACCTGCCGGCGACCTTCCCGGCGTCGCTGGCCCAGACGCCGCGCCCGGTGCTGGAAGGCGATCCGAAACTCGACAGCGACTCGCACCCGATGGGCGACTACAATATCGAAGGCGCGGCCATCGGCTATAAGTGGTTCGACAAGAAGGGCCTGAAACCCCTCTTCCCGTTCGGCCATGGCCTGAGCTACACGACCTTTGCGGCGTCGAACCTTTCGGCCGCGCCGTCGGGCAAGGGCCTCAAGGTCTCGCTGCGCATCACCAATACCGGCAAGGTCGCCGGCAAGGACGCCGTCCAGGTCTATGTCTCGCCTTCGGCGGATGCCGGCTGGGAAGCGCCCAAGCGCCTGGGCGCCTTCGCCAAGGTCGACCTGAAACCGGGTGAGTCGAAGGACGTGTCGCTCGACGTCGATCCGCGCCTTCTGGCAACCTACGACTCGGCGTCCAAGACCTGGACGGTCAAGGCGGGCGAGTACAAAGTCCTGACTGGCAATTCGGCGACCGACCTGACGCAAACGGCGACCGTTACGCTCTCGCAACAGACGCTCAACGTCCGCGGCCAGTAAGCGGTCTTCGCTCCGAAACAGAAACGCCGCCTGTGCGAACGGGCGGCGTTTTTTGGTGCCTGGTTGATTGCGTTCCAGCCTGTTGAATCGCCTGCAAGCGAATTCACAGATGGACACAGATGATCCGCGCAGATGTATATTGCGAGCCCTTTATTTAAGCTCCCGACGGCGTTTCGCGCCGTCATAATTTGGGCAGCTTGCGCGCTTCAGTTTCAACATGCGCGGATCATCTGTGCGCTGCGAAGCAGCGATCTGTGTCCATCTGTGGATTCCCTAACCGTTTGGCGGCCCGAGCCGGGACAGTGTTCGAGGAGCGAGAAGCCACCACCATCACGTCCCCCGCTGGCCCCTAACATCCGCGTGATCACGAAAAACCGGGCTTGCAATCTTATTTGTAACTGAAGTAGGCACAGTATCCTGATTTACAAAGGATATCCAGCCATGACCAAGGTTCTCGTTCTCTACTACTCCGCCTATGGCCACATCGAGACCATGGCCAGGGCCGTCGCCGAAGGCGTGCGCGAGGCCGGCGCCGAAGCCGTCATCAAGCGCGTGCCCGAAACCGTGCCGGACGACGTTGCCCAGGCGTCGCACTACAAGCTCGACCAGGAAGCCCCGATCGCCACCGTCGAAGAGCTGGCCGACTATGACGCCATTATTATCGGCGTCGGCACGCGCTATGGCCGCATGGCGTCGCAGATGACCGCCTTCCTCGACAAGACCGGCGGCCTGTGGGCCAAGGGCGCGCTGCACGGCAAGATCGGCGGCGCCTTCACCTCGACCGCGACCCAGCATGGCGGCCAGGAAACGACGCTGCTGTCGATCATCACCAACATGTTGCACTACGGCATGACCATTGTCGGCCTGAACTACGGCTTTGCCGGCCAGATGAAGCTCGACGAAGTCACCGGCGGCGCGCCCTATGGCGCCACGACTATCACTGGCGGCGACGGTTCGCGTCAGCCGAGCGCCAATGAACTGGAAGGCGCCCGCTATCAGGGCCGCCGCATCGCCGAAGTCGCCATCAAAGTTCACGGCTGATGGCCCGCGCCACCGCTCATATCGGCACCGAAGACTTCGCCACACAGATCGTCGCCGGCGGCCACAGGCTGACCAGCGACGAACCGGCCGACAATGGCGGCAAGAATGCAGGCCCCGCGCCTTACGACCTGCTGCTGGCGTCTTTGAGCGCCTGCACCGCCATCACATTGCGCATGTATGCCGAACGCAAGGGCTGGGACCTGAAGGCTGCGGATGTGGCCCTGCACTTCTGGCGCGATGGCGAGCGTGAGATCATCGACCGCGTCGTGACCCTGACCGGGGACCTCGATGAGGCGCAGGTCACTCGCCTGTTGGATGTATGCGAGCGCACGCCAGTCACCAAAACGTTGAAAAACGGCTTAACAATCAACACGACCCGCGGCTGATCCCCCCTGAATGGGGGGTGCCGCAGCGGCAGGCGCGGTATAGTCTTCGTGAAGGGCGCGTGCCTCTACGCAGCCCGCCCTTTCAACGGTCTCGAACCCTCCGGTGTCCAACCCCGGAGGGTTCTATTTATTTGGCCTTCCTAATAGGACGGAGCCTGGCTGCGATCCTTAAGGGACTCCACAGATGCACACGGATGGATGCGCTAACGCGCATCTACACAGATGATCCGAGCAGAAGGACATCGAGCGCCATCATTATCGCAACTCCCGACGGCGCTTTGCGCCGTCATTAATTCGGAGCAGCTTACGCGCCAGGCTTCCACTCGCACGGATCATCTGTGCGCTGCGCAGCAGCGATCTGTGTCCATCTGTGGATTCCCTTGCAGGCAGTGTCGCGGCCTGAAAGAGCTTCGTGCTGAAGCAGGAAGAGGCCCCGCCCACCGCCTTCGGCGGTCCCCCTCCCCCGTCAACAGGGAGGGAGAGGGAGGGAGAGGCTGCGTCTTCCGTGTCGCTAATTCCCGCCCAGGAAGTCGAGCTTGCCCAGCGGCACGCCCGAATGGCGCAGAATGGCGTAGGCCGTCGTGACGTGGAAGAAGAAGTTCGGCAGGGCAAAGCCGGTCAGGTAGGACAGGCCGGTGAATTCCATCGCCCCGTTAGGGAACTTCATGACGACCGGACGCGACTCGGAGCCTTCGAAGCTCTTGGCGTCGACCAATTTCACAAAGTCGATGGTCTTTTGCAGGCGCTCGTGCAGCTCGGCGAAGGTCGTTTCGGTATCGGCGTAGCTCGGGACATCGACGCCGCCAAGGCGCGCCGCCACGCCCTTGGCGGTGTCGCTGGTCAGCTGGATCTGCCTGGAAAAGGGCAGCATGTCGAGCGCCAGACGGGCATTCAGGACGGCGTCTTCCTTGACGCCCTTTTCCGCCGCCCAGGTTTCGGCCTTGGTCAGGATCTTCTTGAGATTGTTAAGCCCGTTCAGCACGACCGGCACGGACGCCGCATACATGTTGATCTGGGTGTGTTCGAGAACCGCGGACGCCTGGGACATGGAAACCCTCTCTGTGGTCAGGTGATGGAGCGATACGCCAAAAGTCTAAGCGATTTTTGGCTGCATATGGCGGCAAGGCATAGATGCGATGCCGCCAATATATAGGAGCCACGGTTACACTTATAAGATTCCAAACTGTGGATAAGTTTTGCCACAGGATGGACTCAATTCTCAGGCGGTATCGGCGCGCGAAAAAATTTCAGGGGGTTTCGTAAAGCCCCTCTTGAAACGCCAAACGGTAACTATTATTGTTACGAATACCGGCGCGGGTCTTCCCGCGCTTTTGCCAGAGCCCGATACTATCAAGTCCGAATGAGAGAACCCGCCATGACTGCCTTTAAATCGCTGCTTGCCGCTTCCGCCCTCGCCCTTGCCTTCACCACGACGGCCTTTGCCGCGCCGGTGACCTACAATATCGAACCGACCCATACCTCGGTGACCTTTACCTGGGGCCATGGTGGCGGCCTGTCGCGCATGAACGGCAAGTTCATGAATGCCGTCGGCACCGTCGTTCTCGATGAAGCCGCGCCTGCCGCCTCCAAGGTCGACGTCACCTTCGCCATCGACGGCATCAATACCGGCGTCGCCGCGCTCGACGCCCACCTG
>CAMLLA010000316.1 GCA_946480525.1 uncultured Asticcacaulis sp.
GAATCGGAATTCGCCAACTCGGAGAAAAATTATTGCCTTTAATTTCAATTGGATAGGCTATAATGATCTGATTTATTAATCCGGGTTCGGATTAATTGTTGCAATCCTGTCCGATTGTGGCACACTCAACTTCGACGCGACGACGGCTGAGAGGGTGAGAGCCCCTGGGAGTTTGCGACGCGTCTTCTGGTCCGTGTGCATTTTGGAAAAGGAGACGCTAATCATGCAAGACCAAGACAAGAAACAACATGCGATGACTTCGTTTGCCCTGTTCGGAGGCCTTTTCGGCAGTCCGCGCTCGGGCTCGGAAAAATCGCCGCGCAATATCAGCCGTCCTCAGGATTTCCGGCCCTTTGAACGCAAGTAGCCGTCTGGCAGATACCTCAATAAATAAGGCCCTCCGCTTGCGGAGGGCCTTATCGTTTAGCGTCCCTGAATTCACCAGGCGGGGCAAGGCGCCCCGTCGCTCAGTCGGGGCAAGCTTAGTTGGAAGCCAGCTTGACGCCGGCCTTGGCTTCAGCCGCGGCCATGTTCGGGCTGGTCTTGTTGACCTTGGTCGTCGCGTTGCCGCCGGTGCCGTCGAACTTGGAGTTCAACTCGACCCAGTACAGGCCATCGGCCGCCAGGAAGTTGTACTTGAAATCGACGATGTAGCTGCCGGCGCGGAAGTCACAGCTGGAGATGTTCACCATCTGCTTGCCGGTGACGGCAACGACCTTCGAAACGGCGGCCTTGCCGACGCCCGCGGCCAGCATACCGGCAGTGGCTTCTTGTTCTTCACTGCACTCACCGGCGAACGCGCTGCCGGCAGTGAGGGCCATGGCGGCAATGCCGCCTGCGATAATAAGGTTTTTGATCATCTGGGTAACTCCTTGATGTTCTTCAGGGTGAGCCCACACTAAACGAAATAGGATAAGGTTCCGTAAACTGGCCCGTAAACCCCTGATCAAGCTTGATTAACGCCATTATCTACAAGGCTTTGCGATTCAAGGTATAAAACTTAACGCCTTTGGTCCCGTATGGAGCCGGTTGAAATTTTCGGCACATTTTACCGCCACGCAGGCACGAAAAAGCGGAAGCCGGATATGCGGCCTCCGCTTGATGCAGCTTTGCGAAGGCTTAATTGGCGGCCAGCTTGACGCCCTTGGACGCCGAGGCCGAGGCCAGGTTCGGGCTCAGCTTGGTCAGGGTCAGTTCGGCGACGGCGCCGCCGTTAAGCTTGGCCTTACCTTCAGCCCAGTAAAGACCGTCGGCGCCGATGAGATTGTACTTGAATTCGGCATTGACCTTGCCGGCGGCTGCGTCGCACGCTTCCAGCGACAGCATCTGCTTGCCGGTCGAAGTGACCACGGGGCTGATCTTGGCCGAAGCGGCCGAGGCGATGGCCTTGCCGATCGCAGTTTCCTGGCTCTCATCGCACTCGGCGAAGGCGCTGGCTGCGGTGACAGAGAAGGCGAGGGCGGCCGTGACGGCCAGTGCGGCGTTGCGGGACAGGTTGCGCTTTTGCATTTTGCAGGTCTTTCTGAGTACGCAAATTCTACGGGGCGCTACGGCGGTAGCGGTGACATCGGTGTCAGTCACGAGGTGCTTCTTACGACTTCAGGTTTAACGGTGCGTGAATCATTTCGCACTTGCAGCAAAAATTTTTCAGGGCGCCCCGCAAGAGCGATATGGCCAAAAGTGTAAGCGGTCTCAGGCCTGATATCGCGACCGATCCAAACGAAAAAAGAGACGCCGTTTCCAGCGTCTCTTTCGTCATGTGTCCGGACCGGCTCGCAGGGCCGTGCGAGCCGGAATGGGCGGGTTTTAGGCCGCCGTCAGTTCGGCCAGGAAGCGGCGGATGTTCTCGCTCATGGCTTCCGTGCGCTTGGTCAGCTGGTTGGCCGCGCCGAGCATTTCGGTCGAAGCCTTCTCGGTATCCGCTGCCGAAGCCGACAGCTGGGCGACCGACGACGAGGCCATCGAGGTGCCGTCCGACGCTTCGTTGACGTTGCGGGCGATTTCGTTGGTGGCGTCGCCCTGCTGATGGACCGAGTCGGCGATGGACGAGGCGATCTCGTTCATGTGCTTGATGGTCTCGCCGATGCCGCGGATGGCGTTGACGCCGTTCTGGGCGGCCGCCTGGATGTCCTTGATGCGATCGCGGATTTCATCGGTGGCCTTGGCGGTCTGCTGGGCCAGCGATTTCACTTCCGAGGCGACGACCGCGAAGCCCTTGCCGGCTTCACCGGCGCGGGCGGATTCGATCGTGGCGTTCAGGGCCAGCAGGTTGGTTTGCTGGGCGATGGCATTGATGAGGTCGACGACTTCACCGATCTGGTCGGCGGCGCGGCTCAGTTCAGCCATGGATTCGTTGGTGCGGTCGGCTTCCGACACGGCTTCGGCGGCGATTTCAACCGAACGGACGGCCTGGTCGCCGATGACGCCGATCGAGGCCGACAGTTCGGTCGTCGCCGAGGCGACGTTCTGGACGTTGTCGGCCGAGTTGCGGATCGACGAGACGGCCGATTGCGAGCGGCGCTCGTTCTCGCCGGCGATGGTCAGCAGGGTGCGGCCGTTGGCGTCGAGGTCCGAAGCGGCGTTGGACAGGGCGTCCAGCATGTCCTGGGCTTCGTGACGGAAACGTTCGGCCAGCTCGGACATCTGACGGGCGCGCTCTTCGCGGGTCTTGGCGGTGGCCGCCTCGATCGCCATCAGGCGTTCCTTTTCCTCGGCGTTCGACTTGAACACGTTGAGGCTGTCGACGACCATCTTCAGCTCGTCCTTGCGGGCCAAGGCCTGGATGTCGACGTTCAGGTTGCCGTTGGCCAGTTCTTCGGTCGTCTTGGCGATGCGATTGATGCCGCTTACGGTCAGGCGCGAGAACAGGAAGGCGATCCCGCCCGACAGACAGGCCATGATGACGGCGAAAATCGTCAGGAAGCTGATGCCGGCCGCCTGGGTCGCCTTGGCATCGGTGGCGGCCTTGGTGGCGGCTGCCGTACTGCCGGCGATGATCTTGTCGCTGAGGTCCGACATCTTGGCATAGCCGTCGTCGAACTGCGACATCATCGGACCGACCGAGGCGAAGTCGACGTCCATGACGGAACCGGCGAATTCGACGGCTTCCTTGTAGGTCTTCACTTCCTTGTTCAGGTCGGTGAGTTGTTTCTTCTGGGCCGGATCGGTGGCGGCGTCTGCGCTCTTCTTGACTTGGTCGGAGATTTTGCCGAGATCCTCGACGACCTTGGTCACCTGGGCAGAGGCATTGGCCGTCGGATCGGTCGCCTTCTTGGTCAGCGCGTTATAGAGCTGGCCGTTGGCCTCCTTGATGTCGGCCTTGATTTCGCCGATTTTGACGATTTCCGGCAGGGCGACATTGTTGATGCGGTCAATGGTATGACCCTGGCCATTCATGACATAGATGGCGCCGCCGGTCAGGATCGCCATGACGGCGGTCGCCACAGCCGCGGGCGCCATGAACTTGATGGTGAAGGGCCAGTTGGAAATATTGAATCCAACAGCCGACTTTGTGGCACTCTGTTTCGTCATTTTGGCCCCTGACTTAACGTAGATATGGGTTGTCAATGCATTATGATACGGACGCATACGGCGTACGTTTGGGCCAAACTGTCAGATTAAGGTTGTTGAAATACTAACGGTATCGATTTTGTCGCAATTCGGGACAAGCCATATCGGCGTCCTCATTACCGCAAATAAGAAGCCCGGCGCGAGGGCCGGGCTTGATGCTGGACGATCGGAATGAGGTTACTGAGTGCCGCCTTCGGGATGAAGGGCGACTTCGGCGACGATATCCTGGGCCGACTTGCCGGTAATGACGGTCTTGACCGGAATGGCCTTGCCCTGCGCCGCGTCTGCCTTGTTGACCGCCGAAATCATCTGGATGCGGGCATCACCCGTGGGTGCGGCGGCAGGCGCTGCTGTCTGCGCTGCGTTCAGTGCATCGCTTTCGTTGACGGCTTCCTTGGCGTCGGCCTGGATGAGGACGGCCGGTGCATCGGACGCCTGAACGGATTCGAGGCTGTTATCGATGCGCGAGCCGCGGCCGCGGAACTGATAGAAGACGTGGCTGCCGACCGTGCCGACACGCACCATGGTGTTCGACCAGCGGGGAGCGACATAGCTGGCGTGGAAGTGGGTGGCGGTGCCGACCGACTTCATGACGTAGCCTTCGAGCGCGGCGGAGGCGACTTCGCGGGCGCGGCGCCAGTTATAGGCTTCGACCGGACGGCCCATTATGCCGTTGCAGGTAAAGCTGAACTGGCAGGAAATGCGGCGGTTGGCGCCTTGATAGACGACGCCGCAGATCGATTTCGGGAAGGCCGGGTGGCGGACGCGGTTGAGAATGACCTGGGCAACGGCGCGCATGCCGTCGATGCCTTCGCCGCGCGCTTCATAATAGACGGCCTGGGCCAGACAGTCGGAATCGTTCCGGCTCGCCTGCTTGAAGACCATGGCGGCGGCCGGACGCACGCTGGCGACCAGGGGCGCGGTCTTGAGCGGGGAGGCGGGAAGGGTCTCGCTGGCCCGGACCAGCAGGCCCTTCTGCGAGCGGATATCTTCGGACACGCGCATGGCCGCCAGGGTCGGCGCCATGGCAGCGGCTTCGGAGGTGCTGCCTCCCGACATGCCGCCGTCGTAAGGCGAGAAGCGGTTGGCGATGCTAAGGGCGGTTTGGTTCAGCGGCGCCATGCCGAGGGCTTCCGACGGCGTGACGTCGCCATTCAGTTCGGCCATCTGCAGAAGGCGTGCGGCATTGCTGCTGGCGTCGGCTTCGCGCGCCAGGCGGCCGCCGAGGTAGGCTGCGCCCGCGGACGCGCCA
>CAMLLA010000317.1 GCA_946480525.1 uncultured Asticcacaulis sp.
GTAGCCGTCAAACTGGCCGGCAGCGACGTAGGCCAGGTCCAGCGAACAGGCGCCGTTGCGGCGGATGCCGGCGGTGCGCTGCATGACCTGGTGCAGTTCCTTGAGCGCCTGGGCGTGGCCGGTCTTGCCGACGAAGGGCAGGCCGGTGCCGATCAGGCTTTCGTCGAAAGCTTTACGTTGCGAGACGCGCAGGCGGCGGTCGTTCTGATAGGCGCCCTTGCCCTTTTCGGCCCAGTAGAGGTCGTTGAGGATGGGGTTAAACGTCACGCCGGCGACGATTTCACCGTCGCGTTCCAGCGCGACCGTGCAGGCAAAGTGCGGAATGCCGTGCATGAAGTTGGTCGTGCCGTCGATCGGATCGACGATCCAGCGGTGCGTGCGGTCGGTGCCTTCGACAATGCCCTGTTCTTCGCCCAGGAAGCCATAGCCCGGACGGACGCGCAGCAGTTCCTCGAACAGGGCGGCCTCGACGCGCTTGTCGGCGGCAGTGACGAAATCGCCGGGGCCCTTCTTGGAGACCTGAAGTTCGGTGACTTCGCCGAAGTCGCGCGAAATGCCCTTGCATGCCTTGCGCACGGCGCCGACCATAACCTGGATGAGCGTGGATTGAAGAACCGTCATAGGAGCGTGTCCATATCGGGCGCCAAAGGCGCATTATTAAAAAGAGTCAAACCTGGGCGAAGAAGCGCTTCGAGCCCAGGTTTGTCATTACTGAAAATCCACACATTTCGATGGCGCCTTGGCGGCCTCGAAATGTGAGCGCATTAATCCGCGCGCTTCATATATTCGCCGGTCTCGGTCGAGACGACGATGCGCTCACCCACGCCCATGAACGGCGGGATCATGACGCGCATGCCGTTGGAAGCCTTGGCGGGCTTGTAGGACGACGACGCGGTCTGGCCCTTGATGGTCGGCTCGGTCTCGACGACTTCCAGGACGACGGTATCCGGCAGGCTCATGCCGATCGGCTTTTCGTCGTGCGATTCGATGACGACGATCATGCCGTCGTGCAGGAAGCGGACCTGGTCTTCGCCGACCCATTCCTTGGACAGGCTGATCTGTTCGTAGTTTTCCTGATCCATGAACACCAGCATGTCACCGTCTTCGTACAGGAACGAGTGGTCGCGCTGTTCCAGCACGGCGCGCTCGACCGTATCGTCCGACCGGAAGCGCTCGTTGAGCTTGGTGCCGGTGACCAGGTTCTTCATTTCGACCTGGGCGAAGGCGCCGCCCTTGCCCGGCTTGACATGTTCGGTCTTCACAACCGCCCACAGGCCGTTCTGATACTCCAGGATCATGCCCGGCTTGATGGTATTGGCGTTGATTTTCATGAATATGACTTGTCAAAGAAGGAAGTAAGTTGGCCGCGTTACTACTGGTTACGGGTGCGGAAGGCAAGGGGGCTTTGCTGCGGATGGGTTAACGCCTATAGTCCCCGACCAAGGGGAGGCTCCGATGCGATCATATCCTGTAATCTGTGCTTTGTCCGTTCTAGCCCTAAGTGCCTGTTCGAAGCCGGAGGACACGCCGACCCCGGTCAGTGCCACGTCGGAGAGGGGGGCGGACAAGGCCGAGGGCAAGCCTTCCGGCAAGGCCACTGAGGTTGCGAGCGCCAATAAAATCGACTGCCTGGCACCGGTTCATGTCGGCGATACCTATCAATCCCTGGCGGTCGCCTATGGCAACAACGCGCAACTGGGCATGATCCCGGGCGCGGAGGGCACCGAAAGCCGGGGCCTGCTGCTATATGCCATGGTGCCGTCACGTAAGGTGTATGTCAGTTTCTGGGATGCCGCCATGCATCACGTATCGCGCGTCGAGCCGGGGGAAAAGGCGGTGGCCTGGACCGGTCCGGAGGGCATCCATGTCGGTTCGACGCTCGACTATGTTGAGAAGGTCAATGGAAAGCCCTTTACCATCAGTGGTTTCGGCTGGGACTACGGCGGCTATGCGGCCGATTTCAAGGGCGGGCGGCTGGAACATTTGAGCGGCGGTTGCGCGATCTCGCTGCGTTTCGACAGCGACACCCTGCCCGAGGGCGTCAGCGGTGACGGCGTCATGGTCGAATCGAATGACCCGCGTCTTCAAGAGGCAAAGGTCAAGGTCGTTGAAATGTCGTTCGGCTGGCCATTGCCGGCCGGCGTGACGCCTGCGGAGTAGGGATCTGACAATGCGTAACCTTGGTCTGCTGGGTTTGAGCGCCGTGTCGCTTATCGTCCTGGCCTCCTGTAGCGAACCGCAATCGACGCAGGATCAAACGGATGCGTCGAGCGAGGCCGCGCCTGAGCCGCGCGTGTCGGATCAGCCCCTGAACTGCACCTATCCGGTCAAGCCGGACGCGACGGCTGAAAGCCTGCTGGCCGAATATGGTGAGCGCGCCGTCACCGGCATGCTCAGCATGCCGGACAATGAGGTGGTCGACGGCGTTATCCTGTTCCGCGACCAGCCCGACGAGCGCATCGAAGTTATTTTCCGCGACAAGGAGATGACCAAGGTGGCCGAAGTCCGCCTTGGCGAGGACGCGGCTGCCTGGCATGGTCCCGGCGGTATCGGCAAGGGTACGACGCTTGCCGAGGTTCAAAAGGTCAACGGCCCGTTCCTGATGTCGGGTTTCCGCTTCGACTGGGGCGGTGAAGTCACCGACTGGCGTGGCGGCAAGCTGGAAACACTCGATGGCGGCTGCGCGCTGAAGCTCAGGCTGCAATTGCCGCCGGGCGCCAAGGCTTCCTCCGACGAGGAAATCGAGTCGAACGACGAGCGGTTGAACGGGCTCGGCCCGGCGGTCGCGGATATGGCGATCGTGTGGAAGAAGAAGGGGCTGTTCGGGGGCTAGCTTTTCTCCTCCCGGTCGTGCAGCGATGGGGAGGTCGGGTGAGCTTAGCCGGGATATAGTCTCGGTAAGCGCAAGAAGCGAAGCGCAGCGGTGGTGGGGTTTTCTGTCGGAGCCGCCCCCCACCGTCATCTTCGCTGACGCTCGATGCCACCTCCCCATGCCTTCGGCACAGGGAGGAGATTTAGGATATCGCCGTCAACAGCGCCTTCACGCCTGCGGCCGGGCCGTCGGGATGGTTCCAGACCGCGCCTGAGACGGCGACAAAATCCGCGCCCGCTTTCGCCACTTCGCCGGCATTATCGGCTGTGATGCCGCCGATGGCGACGCACGGCGTTTCCATCGTTTCCTGCCAGATGGACAGGGTTTCAAGCTCCGCCATGTGCTCGACCGTCTTGGTCGAGGTCGGGAAAAAGGCGCCGAAAGCGACATAGTCGGCGCCGGCTTCGGCCGCGTCCATGGCAAGGTGGCGGCTGTTGTGGCAGGTCACACCGATCATGGCGTCAGGCCCCAGGATGCGTCGGGCGTCGCGATAGGCCATATCCGATTGCCCGACATGGACGCCGTCAAGCTTCAGCTCCTTCGCCAGTTCGACAAAGTCGTTCATCAGCACGGCCGTGCCATGGCGATACGCCACCGGGGCCAGCACAGTCGTGACGCGGCGAATGTGATCGGGCGGCGTGTCCTTTAGCCGGATCTGCAGGGCCGCAACCTCGCCGACGGACAGAGCGGCATCGAGATCGCGCGCGAACGCGTCAATATCCGCGATCGTCGGCGGCGTGATCAGGTAAAGGCGGCATTTGTGCGTTGCTGTGGCCATGACGTCGCAGTGCCTTAAGCGCGCAGGCGGGTCAAGCAAAACCGGTTCCAGAAGTGTTCCAAACGCACCCGCTGAATCTTATGTCAAATTTACCATGAGACCTCCGGTTCGCATTGTTTTGCTTCGGACTGAACGGCTAGATTTTCTACCATCTGATCGCCGAAGACGCGTCGGAGTTTAAAGGAGAATACCCATGACCATGACCAATAAGAAGTGGGCGGCTGGGGCGGCCATGGCTTTGGTAGTTGCGGCCGGTTCGGCTGTCCCTGCCATGGCGCAAGACACGGATTACGATGGCTATTGCTACACCAAGCAGAATAACGCCAAGACGACAGGCACAGTCGTCGGTGCGGTCGCCGGTGGCGCCGTCGGCAGCCAGGTGTCAAAGAATGAAAAGGGCCTCGGCACCGTTGCTGGTGCGGTTATCGGCGGTGTGATTGGCCGCAACATCGGCAAGAACAGCGTCAAGTGCCTGAACGGAGAGTACTACTCCTATCAGAACGGCTACTATTCGCCGGCATCGGCCCCAGAGGGCTACGACGTCGCCTATTTCCGCGACCGCCCGAATGCGAGCGCCTACACGACGACCTATTACGATCGCGAAGCGCGGTCGACCTCGCCCTACGACCGCTATGCCTATAACAGCAACTACAACAACAACAGCAGCAGCTATGGCCAAAGCGGCTATAACGACAACCGCTATTCCAGCACGACCTACCGCAATGAAGGCTTCCGCGACGATCGCGGCACCTGGCGTGAAGGCCGCCCGGTTGCCTTCGGATGGAAGGACGAGAGCGGCCGCTGGCACGAAGGCAATGTCCAGGCCTACGGTTATAGGGACAGCAACGGCCGCTGGCGTGAAACCAGTTCGGCCACGGCGTACAACAACGGCAACTAGGCCTCGCCTGGTGCTACCCTCGAAGCAAGCCCTCCGGCTCCCGCCGGAGGGCTTTTTAACGTTTAGCGTATTGAATGGCGCCTGCTGCGAATGACTTGCATTTGAATCGGCTTTGTGTTAGTTGATACGCATTCGCATTATCAAGTTCGTGGCTGTCAGGGTTTTTCGTGTACGTCTGCAATTGTAACGCTATCCGTGAACGTCAGGTGCATCAGGCCATTGCGTGCGGTGCATCGACTCCCAAGGCCATTTTTGCC
>CAMLLA010000318.1 GCA_946480525.1 uncultured Asticcacaulis sp.
GCCATGCGCCATTACCGCAGCACGACGCAGAACGACTATTCGGGCTGGAAAGCGGACTTCAGCTATGACTGGACCGAAAACCTGACCGTCCGCTTTGGCGGCACCCAGCGCAAGTTCGGCTTTGCGACCCAGAACTGGTCGCGCGGCAGCGACATCGTCAACCCGACGGAAAAGGAAGCCAAGGTCTCGGTTGAATCGCTGGGCAAGGTTGTCGAATTCGGCCAGGGGCTCGAACTTCAGCCGGGAACCGTTACGAGCTTCTTCGTCCCGACCGTCGAAGCCTTCGACTCGACCTTCGGGTTCAAGTGCGACTGCGTCAACAAGTGGGGCGATTTCAGTCTGTCGACCAAGCGTGGCCGCGCCGCCTATGAGGTCGACGAGGACAACACGTCGTACTACGCCCAGCTCGATTTCAAATACAGCGTCCTGGGCGGCCGCCGCCTGTCCGGCAATATCGGCGTGCGCCAGGCGGAGACCGAGATATTCTCGATCGGCCAGAACACCGTCGGCCGTACGGTGACCGGCGAGAACAAGTATTCCGACACCCTGCCGGCGGCGAACGTGACCTTCGAAGTCATGGAGAACCTCTACATACGTGCCGCCGCCGCCAAGGTCATGGCGCGTCCGTCGCTGGGCATCCTCAGCCCCCAGATCACCGCGATCAACGTTCCGTCGGGAACCGACCTTGCCGCCTACGGTACGCTTTCGGTCGGCAATCCCAAGCTGTCGCCCTACCGCGGCGCCTCCTTCGACGTGTCGGCGGAATGGTACTTCACGCAAGGCGGCCTGATCAGCCTCGGCATGTTCCGCAAGGAGCTGACCTCTTTCCCGCAGACCATCTACTATGATGCGCCGCTGTCGGACTTCCTCAGTGCCGAGGAACGCGAAGCGCTGAAGCTCCAGTTCCCGGGCGTTACGGGCGGCGACGTCAACCGCCGGGCCTGGATCGATGGCGATGGCATGATGCAGGCCCGCCAGGTCCGCGATACGCCGGGCGGCTATCTCCAGGGCTGGGAGTTCAGCTACCAGCAGGATCTGACCTTCCTGCCGTGGTACTTCAGGAACCTCGGTGTCCAGTTCAACATGACGAACTTGGAGTCCGAGTTCCAGTACCTGATCGATCCGGGCAGCGTCACGCCGGGAACCAATGTGGTTACCCGCCCGGCGACCTGGGCGCCAGGCCCGTGGCTGGGATCGTCGCCACACGGCATGAACTTCACGCTCTACTATGAGACCGAAAAATTCAATGCGCGCGTCTCGGTCGCCAATCGCGACGACTACTACCGGACTTATCCGATCGGTGTCGGCAGCTGCGATCCGGGCCTGCAGGCCAACGGGTCGGCCTGTAACTCGCCCCTGATCAACGAGTTCGGGACGACCGCCGGCACGACCAATGTCGACATGTCGCTGCGCTACTCGCCGACCAAGAAGATCAGCATCACGTTCGAGGGCCTGAACCTCACGAACGAGCCCGGCAAGCAGTTCGCCTACAACAATCCAGCCCTGACCTCCTACGGCTCCAGCGGGGTCAACTACCGCTTCGGCATCCGTTACAAGTACTGACTTACCGGGGCTGCCCCGGTCTCCCAGGGGCAGCCAAACTTTGTGTGTGTGTGTTTCCGCGCAACGTCGGTTCAGTCCGATGCGGCGCATTCCGAACCCAGCTCCCCGTTTGCCTGACGCAACCCTGCGTCAAAAACATGCTGGAAACTCGGGCGGGATGCTTTCCTGAAATGCGTCCCGCCCTTTTTTTTGCCTGCCGGGCTGAAGGTGTGCCACAATTCCCCGACCGGCCCAAGTTTGCTATTCGAGCCCCCAATGCCCGACATGAAGACCCATTTGCTTCTGTTTACCGTCCTGATCGCGCTGACGGTTTTGCCCGCCACTGCGCAGACGCCTGCGCCCTATCTTCAGGTGACGCTGGACGCCAGGACCCGCGCCGCCGACCTGGTGGGCCGCATGACGCTGGAGGAAAAGGCCGCCCAGATTCAGAGCGGCGCCCCGGCCATTCCGCGCCTGGGCGTACCTGCCTATGATTACTGGAACGAAGGTCTGCACGGCGTGGCGCGGGCTGGCGACGCCACCGTCTTTCCGCAGGCGATAGGCCTGGCCGCGACCTGGCACCCGTCCGCGATCAGGCAAGTGGCGGATGTCACTGCGACTGAGTTCCGCGCCAAAAACCTCAAGGCGCGGGCATCGAGGGGCGGCGACACCAAACGTTATGAAGGCCTGACCGTCTGGTCGCCGAACGTCAACATCTTCCGCGATCCGCGCTGGGGCCGGGGGCAGGAAACCTGGGGTGAGGATCCGTACCTGACGTCGCGTATGGGCGTGGCCTTTATCCAGGGCCTGCAGGGCGATGATCCGTTGCACCCGAAGACCGCCGCCGTCGTCAAGCACCTGGCCGTCCACAGCGGGCCCGAGGCCGACCGCCACAAGGACGACATCCATCCATCGCCGCGCGACCGTGTCGACACCTACCTGCCGGCCTTCCACGCCGCGGTGACCGAAGCCAGGGTCGAAGGCGTCATGTGCGCCTACAACGCGATCGACGGCGTCCCGGCCTGCGCCAACCAGGACTATATGGTCGATACCCTGCGCAAGAGCTGGGGGTTCAGGGGGCATGGCGTTTCGGATTGCGCTGCGATCGCCGACTTTTACCTGCCGGCGTCGCACGCCTACGTCAAAACCCCGGAAGAGGCGGTAGCCGCCGCGATCAAGACCGATGTCGACGTCATCTGCGACTTCGTCGCCAACAAGACGTTCGATCCTCAGACAACGATCAATGCCGTCAAACAAGGCCTGATCAGCGAGGCGGACCTCGACAAGGCGTTGGTGCGCCTGTTCGACGTCCGCATGCGGCTGGGCCTGTTCGATTCCGTCGGCACCGGTCCCTATGCCGCGATTACCGCGAAAGACTATGACACACCCGCTCATCGCCAACTGGCGCTGAAGACGGCCGAGGACGCGATGGTCCTGCTCAAGAACGACGGCCTGTTGCCGCTTAAGTCTTCGCCGAAGCGCATCGCCGTCATCGGTCCCAATGGTGACAGCGTCGACGCCCTGGTCGGCAATTACAACGGCACACCGTCGCAGCCGGTCACAGTTTATGCCGGCCTCAAGGCGCGCTTCCCGGATGCCGAGGTAACCTATGTCGAAGGCACGGGCTGGGTGGCGCCGCCGCTCGAGACCGTGCCGGACGCGGCGCTCTGCCTTGACCCGGCCTGCGCGACCAAGGGCCTGAAACAGGAGGAATTCAAGGGGACAAAGCTGGAAGGCGCGCCGGTCGCGACCAGGACCGAAACGAATGCTAAGTTCCGCTGGGGCTGGCCCACGCGGGAGGAGCGCGTAAGTTCGATCCGCTGGACCGGCTACATCAGGGCCGGGGAAAGCGGTGCCCATCGCTTCCGCTTCACGGGTGACGATGGATATCGCATCTACATCGATGACAAGCTCATCGCAGATGTCTGGGATATTGCCTGGCCGACATCGGATGCGGATGTGCAACTTAGGGCTGGGCAGGTCTATAAGCTCCGGGTCGAGGCCGTGCAGCGCGGGGTGCGCGAAGACCAGCTTCTGCAATGGAGCCGGCCAAGCAACGGCGATGAACAGGCGCTGGCGGCGGCCCGTGATGCCGACCTGATCGTCTTCGCCGCCGGTCTGACGTCGCGCCTCGAAGGTGAGGAGATGCGCGTGGCGGCGCCCGGTTTCGCAGGCGGCGACCGCACCAGTCTGGACCTGCCGGCGCCGCAGCAGAAGCTCCTGGAACGCCTGCACGGCACCGGGAAGCCCGTCGTTCTGGTCCTGATGAACGGCAGCGCGATGAGCGTCAACTGGGCCGATGCCAATGTGCCGGCCATAGTCGAAGCCTGGTATCCGGGCGGCGAGGGCGGCCGGGCTATCGCTAACCTGCTGGCTGGCGATTTCAGTCCGGCCGGCCGTTTGCCGGTGACCTTCTACAGATCTGCCGACCAGCTTCCGCCGTTCAAGGACTACGGCATGGCCGGCCGGACCTATCGCTATTTCGCGGGCGAAGCGCTTTATCCCTTCGGCCATGGCCTGAGCTATACCACCTTTTCGTACGGCAGGCCCGTCGTCAGCCGGTCAAATATCAGGGCGGGGGAGGCGGTCACGGTGTCGGCGGACGTCACCAATACGGGGCATCGAGACGGTGACGAAGTCGTCCAGCTCTACGTCACCCGCCAGGGCGATGGTGCACCGCTTCGCGCGTTGAAGGGCTTCGAACGTATCGCGCTCAAAGCTGGCGAAACGAAGCGGGTTACCTTTACGCTTGATGCGCACGCCATGAGCCTGGTCGATGAGAAGGGCGGTCGCGCTGTCGAGGCCGGTACGGTGGATATCTGGATCGGCGGTGGCCAGCCGGGTCAGCGCGCCGGCCTGCCACAGGCTTCGGGAGCAACGGCGCGCATCGATGTCGCCGGCCGCAAGACAATCGCGCCTTTTTAGAGCAGCGACCTTTCGGTCGGCGCCGGCGCCGGCGCTGTTGGATGATCTTGGCGCCCTGCGGCCTTTTCCGTCGGCATGGCAGGGTTTTTAGGGTTGAAACCCATTTCGGGAAAGGTCATACAATCTGTGTCCATTCATGACGCGGCGCAGATGTCCGAAACCAAGAAGCTTTACCGCCAGATCGCTGATTCCATTGCCGCCGAAATCGAGTCGGGGCGATATACGCCGGGTGACCGGCTGCCGACGGAGCGGGACCTGGCGGTGCATTTCGGCGTCAGCCGCCCGACCTTGCGCGAAGCCCTGATTGCCCTTGAAATCCTCGGTT
>CAMLLA010000319.1 GCA_946480525.1 uncultured Asticcacaulis sp.
GATGTCTTCCAGCATGGCCTTGCGGCGGTCGCCGAAGCCAGGCGCCTTGACGGCAGCGACGCGCAGACCGCCACGCAGACGGTTGACGACCAGCGTCGCCAGGGCTTCGCCTTCGACGTCCTCGGCGATGATCAGGAGCGGACGGCCCGACTGGACAACGGCTTCCAGGATCGGCAGCATGGGCTGCAGCGACGAGATCTTCTTGTCGAACACCAGGATGTACGGGTCTTCGAGGACCGCTTCCATCTTGTCCGGGTTGGTGATGAAGTACGGCGACAGGTAGCCGCGGTCGAACTGCATGCCTTCGACGACGTCCAGCTCGGTTTCGGCGGTCTTGGCTTCTTCGACGGTGATGACACCTTCGTTGCCGACCTTTTCCATGGCCTTGGCGATCATTTCACCGACTTCGGTGTCGCCGTTGGCCGAGATGGTGCCGACCTGGGCGATTTCCGCATTGGTCGTGACCTTCTTCGACGAAGCCTTGATCTGCTCGACGACAACGCCGACAGCCTTGTCGATGCCGCGCTTCAGGTCCATCGGGTTACGGCCCGAGGCGACCGACTTCAGGCCTTCGACGGCGATGGCTTGCGCCAGGACCGTGGCGGTCGTGGTGCCGTCACCGGCCTTGTCATTGGTCTTGGAAGCGACTTCGCGGATCAGCTGGGCGCCCAGGTTTTCGAACTTGTCCGAAAGTTCGATTTCCTTGGCGACCGAGACGCCGTCCTTGGTCGAGCGCGGGGCGCCGAAGGACTTTTCCAGGATGACGTTGCGGCCCTTGGGACCGAGCGTGACCTTCACCGCGTTGGCGAGGATGTTGACGCCGCGCAGGATCTTGTCGCGCGCGTCCGAAGCAAACAGTACGTCTTTAGCAGCCATTGTTCGTGACTCCTTTAAATCTGAATTTGGAAGAGATTAGGAAACGATGCCGAGGATGTCGGATTCTTTCAGGATCAGCAGGTCTTCGCCGTTCAGCTTGACCTCGGTGCCGCCCCACTTGCCGAACAGGATGCGGTCGCCGGCCTTGACGTCGAGAGCGACTTGCTCGCCCTTGTCGTTGCGGGCGCCGGGGCCAACGGCGACGACTTCGCCTTCTTGCGGCTTTTCCTTGGCGGTGTCCGGAATGATGATGCCGCCCTTGGTCTTGGCTTCTTCTTCAACGCGCTTGACCAGGACACGGTCGCCTAATGGGCGAAAGCTCATGGGATATCCTCCAGAATGAAAGTGTAAGTGTGTTAGCACTCGATAGGTGTGAGTGCTAAACGCGCTCCGGAGGTAGTCGCGAGGTCCGTGCGAGTCAAGACGGGGGAGGGCAAAATTTTCGCGTTCTGTGTGGCGAAGCGCTCTAACGGCGTTAATCTGTATCCTCGAACCAGACTGGTTGTATCTCTCCCGACACGTCGGAAGAGATATAAAATACTGCTTATTTTTTGCCGCTGAACTTCAGATCCGCCATGACCGGAAAATGGTCGGAGATAACCTTGCCGTCGAACGAGTCCGTCAGCACGCCGTAGCGGATGACCTCTGTGTCGCGGCTGACGAAGACGTGGTCGATGGCTTCCCCGGATTTCGTAATGTTGAAGCCGTTGAATGTGCCGCGCGGCCCGAAATCAACCTTGGCCACCGTGCGTGCGTCGGTCAGCTTCAATCCCTGGTCGTCGGTCAGTACGCGGTAAGGCGCGCTGTCCGGGCCGCTGTTGAAATCGCCCAGGACGACAATATCGGCCTTGGGCCAGGCTGGCCTTGCCTCGATCTGTTCGGCGCATTTCTCACGCGCCATGACTCCGACATGGTCGAAATGGGTGTTGCGGACATCGAGCAGGCGTCCGGTCGTCTTCTCGCGCAGGATGACGCGGGTAATAGTCCGGGGATAGGCGGCGTCATAATCCTTGCCGGGCGTCTGTGGCGTGCGCGAACACCATTCCGTCGCGGCCTGCACGGCCTCAAAGCGATCCGTCCGCCAGAACAGGGTCGTCGTTTCGCCAAGTTTTCCGTCGTCGCGGCCAAGGCCATAATGGCTATAGTCCGGCATTTGCGCCGCCAGGTCGGCCACGGCCGGTTGCTGCGCTTCCTGTACACCCAGAATGTCGGGAGCAAGAAAGGCGATCTGCCTGGCCATCGGTCCTTTGCGCTCCGCCCAGCGTGGCGTATCGCCGGCGACATCGATGCGGATATTGTAGCTCATGACGCGCACGGGCTCAGCGGCGACCGGCAGCCCCAGCGAAGGCAGCATCAGGAAGGCAATCAGGCGGATCATGGCGAAGGGTTCCTGGACCGGCCGCCCACTACTCTATTCTTCGCCGCCGATGTTCAAATCACTTTCGTCGCGATCGTACTCAAGGATATCCGCCGGCTGGCAGTCGAGGATCAGGCACAGCTTGGACAGGGTATCGAAACGCATGCCCTTGACCTTGCCCGTACGCAGCAGGCTGAGCTGGGTTTCCGACAGGCCGATCTGGGCAGCGACGTCCTTGGCGCGGACCTTGCGGCGGGCCAGCATGACATCAAGGGTTACGCGGACGGGCATGTCAGACGAATTGTTCCAGCTCTGCCTTCAGCGCCTGCCCCTGTTTGGCCAGGATGTAAAGCACGACGCCAACCAGACCGATCGTGACGCTTTCGATGTCGGGATCGTAGCGGATGCCACGAAAGCGGTCGTCGGCCCACGGCACCATGGTCGGCACGACGACGATGGCGGCAATGGCCCCCCACATCAGGTTTCTGCCGACCTCGCGTACGCCCTTGACCAGGGTCGGTGTAAATGGCGTGCCCTTGTCGAGACGACCAAAGACGTTCGCCGCCGCCCAGGCCGCGCACAGATAAAAGCCGGGCGCCAGCAGGCTCAGCCAGAAGATGAAGATGACCGCGCCATTGTGCCGCCAGTCGCCTGCCTCCCAGACAAGGTTGGTCAGTTGGGTGGACCGTTCCTTGATGAAGGCCAGCGCCAGCACGACGATAACAATCTTGATGACAATACTGGCGGGACCCTGCGGCACGGCAAACTTTGACATGACAAGTGGCTTTCGATGAGGTGCGAATTTCATTATATTAAACACATATAAATTTAAATAAAGCTTAAAGTCAAGTCCACTTGCGGCGTCAATGGCCTTGAAGCTGTCATGGTCTTGTGGCCTGGGGGAATCCATGCTTCTATGCCGCCGGGACGCGGGGGAGACGCGTCCCCACCAACATGGCCGGGCTCCGGGACGCCCGCCGACAATGCGTTAAAACAAGCGAGGAAGCGGCCCGCGAATGTCCTTAGTCACAACCCCACAGGGGGACTCCCTGCATCTCAGCCGGCGCGGCCTGTTAGGCGCCGCCGCCTTTGTCACAATTTTTGGCTCTGCCCTGATCGCGCCGCTGGCGCGTGCGGTCGAAGCCGGTCTAACCGGAGGCTTTACGGCGTCCCGTAAGGTCTTGAATCCTGCGCAGCGTGCCGTCCTTGAGGCCGCGAGCGAACGCATCGTGCCCACGACGGACACGCCGGGCGCCATCGCTGCCGGCGTCCCCGACTATATCGAACTGATGCTGGCCGACTTTTTCACAGCTGCGGAACGCGACAATTTCATCAAGGGGCTCGATGCCCTGGAAGCGCACAGCGCGGGCTTTGCCAAGGCCAAGCCGGCTGCCCAGGACGCGGCCCTGACCGCATTAATGACCGGCAAGGTGACGGCAGCCCCCGCCGATTTCTGGCCGTCCCTGCGCCAGATGGTGCTGACCGGCTACTACACCTCGGAAACCGGCGTGACCGTTGAACGCTCATACCTGCCGGTGCCGGGCGAATATGATGGCCACTACCCCTACGCCAAGGTCGGCCGTATTTTCGCGGGCTGATATTTCATCGCATTGCCACCCTTCAGGCCGTTTCGTCAGGGGCATGGCTGCAAATTGTAATCGAATACAAGGCTCGCGGAGACGGGCCTACCGGAGGACTAATCACATGGCTCAGGCCGGAACATATGATTTCGATGCGATCGTCATCGGATCAGGCATCAGCGGCGGATGGGCCGCCAAGGAACTGACCGAAAAAGGACTGAAGGTCCTTATGCTCGATCGCGGCCGCATGGTCGAACACGGCGACTACCCCTATGACGGCAAGGGATCGTGGGAGATGCCCTATCGCGGCCGGGTGCCCAAGGAGCTGGTCGCCAGCGACTATTTCCAGAGCCGGTACGGCGGCGCTGATGGTTCCGACCGCGTCCAGTATTTCAACAATGACCGCCTGAACCCCTATGCCTACGAGGACTCAAAGGCCTATCGCTGGGTGCGTCCGGCCATCTTCGGCGGCAAGTCGATCACCTGGGGGCGCGTGTCCCTGCGCTGGAACGCCGTCGATTTCGAAGCCAACAAGAAGGATGGCAACGGCAATGACTGGCCGGTCCGCTATGAGGACATCGCGCCGTGGTATTCCTACGTCGAAAAGTGGGCGGGCATCGCCGGCAACAAGGACGGCCTGGAGGAGCTGCCGGACGGTGAGTTTCAGCCACCGCATCCGATGAACATCGCCGAAGAGTGGGTAAAGCCGCGCTTCGAGGCTGCCAATCCGGGGCGCAAGCTGATCCATATCCGCAATGCCAACATGACCGAGGACAAGCCGGAGCAGGGGCGCACGCGGTGCCAGAACCGGTCGCAGTGCTCGCGCGGCTGCAGCTTCGGCGCCTATTTCTCGACCCAGGCCTCGACCCTGCCGGCGGCTATGGCGACCGGCAATCTGACGGTCATGCCGGACTCCGTGGTGACCAGCCTGGAATACGACGAAAAGAAAAAGCGGGTCACCGGCGTGCGCGTC
>CAMLLA010000320.1 GCA_946480525.1 uncultured Asticcacaulis sp.
CGCCGGGAAGGATCTCCCACACGTCGGTAACCTGCTGGAACGCCGTTGCATGCGCCGGGTCGGCGTTCAGCCAAACCTGGAACGCGGCATCGGTGTGCGCCGTGCGGTCGTCGTCCTGCAGCCGGAACAGCCACGCCGCCGCTTCGGCGTCGATCTGGTCGCGCCTTGCTGTTTCCGGGCTCACCATCCGTCCATCCACTTCTTCAACTCCAGGGTTGCCCGGATAATCTGTTTTTGCACGGCGGCGGGCGTCATGCCCTCGGTCAGCGCAATCTGTTCAAAACTTGTCCCATCCAGCCTTCGGGTAAGCAGCATGCGCCGCGTCCGTTCCGGCAGCCGGTCCAGCCCTTCGGCCGCCCGGCGAAGCTTCGCCTGCGCCTGCATGGCCTCTTCGGCGGATGGCGCGTCGTCGGCCACCGGCAGAAAATCGGAGGCTACGTCGACAAAGGGCGAAGCTTTACGCCGGCGGGCCTTGTCGCGCGACAGGTTGACAGCCGTGGTCACCAGCATGGCTTCACGCGACTTGATAACTTCTCTTTGCTCGTAGGCCTGCACGCGCAGAAACGCTTCCTGAATGAGATCGTCGGCGTCCTGACTCAGAACGCCTTTCCGGAGGACGGCGCGCCGGGCCTTTTCAAGCATGTCTTTTAAACTAGGCATGTGGTCCGTCGACTGTCCCTAAGACCAAGACGAATTTCAAGGCGACTACAGACATCATCCGCGATTTTTATTTCTGAAATTATTCTGCGTCTCGTCAGTAATATATCTGTCATGGCCAACAGTATCGGTCATCCGTTAATTTATAACGGTTTCCGGATGCGGGGCTTTTCATCTTCGTCAACGGGTTTACTTCGCACTGCCCAATGTCCAGGTCAGGCCGACGATCAGGTTGCGGCTGCGCGGCCTGTAGGCCTGTTCCTGATGGAGCGTCGCGGTATCGGTCACCGACCTGCCCCTCACGGTGGCGAACGGATCGGCGAGAGAAACCAGGGTCGACAGCTTTGGCGTCAGGGTATGACGCCAGGCCAGGGAGGCATTGCCGGCGCCTTCACTACGGCCCTGCCCGCTTAACTGCGCGCCCCAGGCCATGTAGCTGAACTGGATTCGATCCTTGGAGGTCGCAGCGTAATCGAGGTTGAGCCGTCCGTTCAGCGACACGATCGATCTCTCCCCGGCCAGCGGCGTCGTCAGGGTGATGTTGGACAGGTCGCCGCTGAAGCTGAGCGAGAGCTTGTCACCAACCTTCGTATTGGCGCTGAACTCCGTGCCGACGGCCTCCCCGCGCCCCAGATTGTCGCGGGTAGTCACCAGGATGTCCGGCGTGATGAAGGTGCTTGTGTTGGTGATGACGCCGTCATTGCTGCGGTAGAAGAGACGCAACTGGTAGCTGCTGGTCCCCGCACTGTGCTCGTAGCCCGCTTCGAACGAGTCGGTTTCCTGCGGTTTCAGCGCCGGGTTGCCGGCCACTACATTCTGCGGGTCCACGTAGGTGACGTAAGGGTTCAGATCGTACGGGTTCGGCCGCTGCAGGCGGCGCGAGTAGCTGAAGCGCAGCTTGGCGGCGGGCGAGATGATATAAGTGGCGAACAGGCTGGGATTGACGCGCGTATCGGTGATGCGCGCCGCCGTGCCGCTGCTGACCATATCTGTTTCGAGATCCAGCGCTTCGACGCGCACACCGCCCAGCACCGTCCAGCGCGTGCCGATCGGATACTGGTAAGTGACGTAGACAGCGCTCAGGCTCTGGTCAAAGGCAAAGTCGCTGTCGGGCGTGACGCTCGCGCCAGAACCGCTGGCCTGGTTCACGATGCCGCGGCTGTCGTACGCAATCTGGACGCCGGCCGCCAATTGGCCCGAGCCCACCACACGGCCGTAGTCACTGCTGAGCACGGCGCTCGTCGTATTCAAGCGGTTGCTCCGCCGGTCGATCGCCGTCAGAGAGGGTGAATAGACGGTGAGGTTGTCGGCAGAATTGGCGCCATCGCCACGGCTGAAACGGAGATCGGTTTTAAGCGTTTCGCCATCGCGATCACCCGTATGGCTCCAGGTTACGGCGGCGCTCTTATCCTCCTGGAGACCTTCCAGAACGCTCAGGCGATTGTAGCCGCGCACCGCCTGACGTGCCGCATCCAGGTCACGAAAGGCAATATCCAGCCCGCCGTCGAAATCGCGGCGGGCATAGGAGGCCTGGAACGCCACAGTGTCGCGATCACTGATTGCGTAGTCCATGCCGGCTGTCGCCGACAGACTGTCGACGATGTTGTCGGCAGTGCCTGCTGACTGGGTTGTCGCAACCGGCTGGCCGTCGGGCCCGAGGCGTTGCAGCACGGTGCTTCGCCGGCCGGGGCGGGAATCATGGCGATAGCCGAGCGAACCGGTAAAACCCAGATCGCCCTTGCGCCAAGCCCCATTGATCGTGCCGTTGTGCCGGCCATCGATGCCGGCCGCCACGACCACGGTTCCCGAAGCGCCGGGCTTTCGGTTCTTCGCCGTCACCAGGTTGATAATGCCGCCGGAACCCGAAGATCCATATTGCGCGCCAGCATTGGGCATCACTTCGACCGAAGCGATCTGCCCCGACGACATGGCCTGCAAGGCAGCGGCGCGGTTATCACCCGACAGCAGGGCCGACGGTTTGCCATCGATGAGAATCTGGACATTTGTGTCGCCGCGCAGGGCGACATTGCCGTTGGCATCGACCGTGACCGACGCCACCTTGCCCAGAGCGTCGGCGGCCGTGCCCGTATTGTCGACCGGTTTGTTGTCATAGCTCTGGCGGTCGATACGGTTCTGCTGTTTCTGGCCGGTAATCGTGACGGCGTCGTCTTTGGCTTCGGGTTTGGCATCCGTCTTCGGTTGTGCCTTCTGGGCCGATGCGGAACTGGCCGCTACGGCCATAAGCCCCGCCACAACCACCAATTTACCTTGATGCCAATCCATGTCCGCCCCTCGTCGTTACCGGTGTCCATGATGTGAGCAAAGAACACCGGTCTTTGGACGCAGGCATGCGAATTAAATTTGTTTAATCGAAGGCGCAAAAAAGGCGCGACATCATGTCGGCTGTCGCAGGCGCCGCGAACGTGCCAATCCTTAACCCGTTCGCTGCAAGTCGGGAGGACGCCATGCGCGTGATGGCTTTGACGGAATTGCCGCAAGGCGCCCTGCTTCAGGGTTACCGCGACCGCCGCGCCTACACGGACTGTTTCTATATCGATCTGCCGTTCGCGGTGACCCTGGCTGACTATATCGACACCTTCTATACGACCTGGCTGTTCAGGCTGGAACGATGGGTGCTGGCGGCATTGGTCGCCAAACCCTCGACCGATGCCGAAGCAACAGCTCTGGCCCAGGGGCAACGGACACGGTTCGCCGCCTGGACCACCGAAGCGCGGGAAGCCGGCCAGATCGTCATGCGCGATTACCAGTCCAAGACGTGTTCGTGGCTGATGTGCGCGCCCCAGGATGACGGCGTGACACGGCTCTACTTCGGCAGCGCCGTCGTGCCGGCAGCTATCCGGACCGACGGCACCACCGATCTCGGCGCCGGTTTCAACCAGTTGATCGGTTTTCACCGGCTCTATTCCGTCGCCCTGTTGACGGCGGCCGCGGCGCGGCTCAGGTCGAGAAGCGCCGCGCGCCGATAACGCAGGCGACGATGGCCGCCATGACGGCGATGACCGGCAGCCCGACCGGCTCTTTCAGCAGCACCGCCGCCAGGACCAGGCCCAGAAAAGGCTGCAGCAACTGCAACTGGCCAACCGCGGCGACGCCACCCAGTGACAGGCCGCGATACCAGAAGACAAAACCGATCAGCATCGAGAACACGCCGACATAGCCAAGGCCCAGCCAGGCCGGAACCGAGATCGTGGCGACATCCGCAGGCCACGTCAGCCACAGGAGCGGCACGGTCACGGGCAGGGCAATGAGAAGCGCCCAGCAGATGACCTGCCAGCCCCCCAGGCGGCGCCCGAGACGCGCGCCTTCGGCATAGCCCCAGCCGCACACGGCTATGGCCAGCAGCATCAGGAGGTCTCCCGCCGGCGACACGGCAAAGCCATGGCCGACGGCATAGACGACGATGCACGCCGCTCCCAGTCCGGAGAACAGCCAGAACAGGCGCCTCGGCCGCTTTTCGCCGAGCAGGGTGGCGAACGCCACTGTGGTCAATGGCAAAAGACCTGAGAAGACGATCGAATGAACCGAATGAATGGTTTGCAGCGCAATCGCCGTGAGCAAGGGAAAGCCGATAACCCCGCCGCCGGCGACGACCAGCAGAGGCACAATGTCGCTCTTCCGGGGCAAGGGCGCCCGGAAAGCCCACAGGCATGCCGCCGCCAGTACCGCCGCGATCATGGCCCGGGCCGCCGTCAGAAAGAACGGCGACATGTCGAGCACGGCCAGCTTGGTGGCCGGCAGGGAGCCGCTGAAAATCAGGACACCGATCGCGGCGCTGATCCAGGCCTGCGTGCGGACGGACGATTCATGAGTGGATATGCTTGGGGACGAAGTGACGGACATGTGGAACCTCCTGCTGCCTCATCGCAGGAAGACACTGGCGCCGACAGATACATTACAGTAAAATCACACTGAACTGTACCGGTACAAAAGGCAGAACAGTTGACACTTCACACGCCCGATCTCACCCTGACCCAGACGATCATGGGTCGCATACGCGACCAGATTGCGAGACGGCAGCTGTCGGCCGGCGCACGGCT
>CAMLLA010000321.1 GCA_946480525.1 uncultured Asticcacaulis sp.
GATCGGGATCGCCCAGCGCCGCCATTTCTTCCAGTTCCGGCACTTGCTGACGCGCCTTGATCAGGCGCTCAACGGCGTCGCACACCGGCTTGATTTCGGCATGTTCCTTCGACAGGCGAACGATCTCGGCGCCTTCGGTGGCGGATTCCATGCGCGCCTCGATCATGCGGAAACGGTCCATGACCTGGTCGAGCTTGGCTTGGGGAAGGTGTATCACGCGAGAACCTGTAGCTTTCGTTACTTCCCTCCCCGTTTACGGGGAGGGGGACCGTCGCTAGCGACGGTGGGAGGGGGGACGTCCCACGCTCCTGAGCGAGTAAATACTGTCGGTCCCCCTTCCGTCATTTGCTACGCAAATGCCACCTTCCCCGTAAACAGGGAAGGAATGAAGAGAGTTGCTCCCATCTAGCGTTATTTCGGGTAGGTAGCAATGAAGCTGTCACGCTTTTCCAGTTCGGCCGTCAGGGCGCCCACTTTGGGCGCGGCGGCCTGCCAGTCGAGATGCGGATACCGGAAGGTCGTATAGGTCCCGGCGATCGCCAGTGTGATGGTCGCAAGATCGAACGTGTCCGGCGAAGGGCAATCCTTGTCGATCACCGCAAAGCCGCGCATCAGGTTGTCTTCCCAGCGCTTCAGCCAGAAAGGCGACTGGTATTGTTCGGGCCGGCGGAACTCCAGCACCATCTTGACCAGCATTTCGATCAGGCCTGAGGCGGCGACCTCGACACGGCGCATAGCCCACAGCGCCTCGCCTTGCGGCGACAGCCGGTTGCCCGACAGGGCATCGAGGCGGGCGGCGATCAGGCTGCTGTCCGTCCAGCGCACACCTTCATCATCCACCAGGGCGGGAATCTGAGCCAGGGGATTGGCGTCCACCAGGTCCGGCAGGTTTTCGACCGGAATGGCCAGTACTTCTTCGACACCGGAGAGAAAGCCGGTTTCGCGGACAAGGATGCGTGCCTTACGGGCATAGGGCGACGCCGTATTGTAGAAGAGCTTCATGGGGACCTCAGGGCAAAAGCGGCCGGTTGTGCTGCTGAATGCCGTGCAAAACCTTGCCGGTCAAGGCCCGTATTGCTGCTGAGCAGGGTCGCCACGGATGTTGAAACCAAGCGTTTTCCGTAGTTTGCCTTAATTTAAGACTTCTCGTGTAAACCTCTGACGAAATTACGTCCCTCAGAATGAGGCCCGGGTGAAAAACGGCACAACCGAAGCGAAGTTGATGGTTCCGATGGCCGCGATTGTTATCGTCGCGGTCATGGCGCTGGTTGGAAGCCTGTGGGTCTGGGCCGAACAGGCGGACAGCCTGGCGCGAACGCGTGAGGAAAATCTTGTCCGCAAGGGAATGGATCAGGTCGCCGCCGACCATTCCATGCTGATGACGCCGATCACGATCTGGGACCAGGCCACGATCAGCACCGCCGTTACCTATAACCCCGCCTGGGTGCGCAGCAATGTCGGCGACTACTTCCAAAACTATCTGAAGTTCGAGTCGAACGTCCTGCTCGATGCCGAAGGCAAGGTGCGCTTCGCCTATCACAACGGCAAGGAGGTCGATCCCTCGGTCTTTGCAGCGACACTCAATCAGGCCGAGGCCGTGACCCGCGACCTGCGTAACCGTTACGCGTCGGACATGGCGGCAGGTCGAGGGTACAACGCCGACAGTAATCACGCCGGCAAGATTATCGCGGCCAACGGCCGCCTGTACGTCATGGGCGCCAGCCTGATCCTGCCCGATGCCGCGAATTCGCCATTACTGAAGTACAAGCCGTTCATGGTCGTCGGCATGCATGAAATCAAGGCGCAGGAGATGGCGTCGCTGTCGGACCGCTATCTGGTTTCGAAGATTTCCCTCCTGCCGCCCGGCAGGACACCCCGCGCCGGACAGGCCGTTGTCACCTTTACCGACGCGAAGGGCGCCGCGATGGCGCAACTGACCTGGCAACCTGAAACACCGGGCAAGACCCTGTTTCTACGCACCATCGGTCCCGTCCTAATGATTTCGCTCGGCCTCGGCCTGGTCGCCCTGGTCCTGCTGCACACCAGCCAGAAGACCGCCCAAAGCCTCATCGCCTCCGAAGCCAAGGCCAAGCACATGGCCCTGCACGACGGCATGACCGGCCTGCCCAACCGTACCCTGTTCGCCGACCGCCTGAGCCAGGCATGCGAACGCATGAAGCGGCAGGGTGGCCAGGTTGCCGTCATGTGCATTGGCCTGGACCGGTTCAAGGACGTCAATGACACGCTCGGGCACCTGGCGGGCGACGAGCTGATCCGCCACCACGCCTCAAAGATCAATAGCGTCATCCGCGCCAGCGACACCCTGGCCCGCTTGAGCGGCGACGAATTCGTCATTATCCAGACCGACACCGACGGCCATAGCGCGGCTACACTGGCCAAGCGCCTGCTTGAAGCCCTGACGGGCACGGTCACGCTGGAAAGCGGCCAGGTGTTTTCATCCTGCTCGATCGGCGTCACCCTGCTTGGCGACGGCGACATGGAGCCGGCCGAAGCCCTGCGTCAGGCGGACCTGGCGCTTTATCGCGCCAAGGAAGCCGGCCGCGGGCAGTACGCCTTCTTCGAAGTCGAGATGGACGCCACCATCAAGCTGCGCAAGACGCTGGAAACCGGCCTGCGCGAAGCGATCCACATCGAAGCACTGGAGGTCGTCTACCAGCCGCAGGTCGATCATTTCGGCAAGATCGTCGGTGTCGAAGCCCTGTGCCGCTGGACTCACCCGTCGCGCGGCCCGGTCTCTCCCGGCTACTTCATCCCGCTGGCCGAAGAATGCGGCCTGATGAACGACCTGGGCGCTTTCGTCCTGCGCCGCGCCATGCAGGATTCGCATCGCTGGCCCGGCCTCAAGGTCGCCGTCAATGTGTCCGCGACCCAGATGCGCCATCCTGGCTTCGTCGCCAGCCTGGGCGAGATGCTGGCCGAGACCCGCACCCAGGCGTCGCAGATCGAAATCGAAATCACCGAGGGCGTCCTGCTGGCCGACGACCATGCTTCGCAACTGGTCCTGCGCGACCTGCGCCATATGGGCTTCTCGATCGCGCTCGACGATTTCGGCACCGGCTATTCGTCGTTGGGCTATCTCAGCCGCTACCCGGTCGACAAGATCAAGATCGATCGTTCGTTCGTATCAAACCTGGGCGCCGACCCGGAAGCCGAAGCCGTCATCCGCGCCATCGTCAAGCTGTCCAAGGCGCTGAACCTCAACATCATCGCCGAGGGCGTTGAAACGCGCGCACAGAAGAACCTGCTGCGCCAGGCCGGCTGCCAGATCATCCAGGGCTTCCTCTATTCGCGCCCGGTGCCGGTGGCCGACATCGACGCCTTCATGCGCGACGGCGGCGGCAAGATCGTGCTGACGGAAGAACCTGAAGCCCTGCGCAAGGTAGGGTAATTCCTTAGCTCCTTTCTCCCCGCCTGCGGGAGAAGGAAGCTACAGCTTCTCGGCGTGGGCCTCGACCAGCTCGACAATATGGTCGATCATGCCGGCATTGTCCTGCTTGTGATGCGGCTTGCCGCCCATATAGATCATGCCGGCCCCCGCCCCGCCGCCGGTAAAGCCGATGTCGGTATACAGCGCTTCGCCCGGGCCATTGACCACGCAACCGATGATCGACAGCGACATCGGCTTGGTGATGTGGGCCAGTCGTTCCTCGAGCTTTGCCACCGTGTCGATGACGTTAAAACCCTGGCGCGCGCATGACGGACAGGCGATGATGTTGACGCCGCGATGGCGCAGGCCCAGCGACTTCAACAGGTCGTAGCCGACCTTGATCTCTTCGACCGGATCGGCGGCCAGCGACACACGCAGCGTATCGCCGATCCCCGCCCATAACAGGTTGCCGAGACCGATGGCCGACTTGATCGTGCCGACGCGCAAGGGACCGGCCTCGGTCACGCCGATATGCAGCGGGCAGTCGATGGCGTCGGCCAGGGCGGTATAGGCGGCGACGGTCAGAAAGACATCGGACGCCTTCACCGAAATCTTGAACTCATGGAAGTCGTGGTCGCGCAGGATGTTGGCGTGGAACAGCGCGCTTTCGACCATGGCCTCGGGACACGGCTCCCCGTACTTTTCCATCAGATCCTTTTCCAGTGAGCCGGCATTGACGCCGATACGCATGGAACAGCCATGATCCTTGGCAGCCTTCACGACCTCGCGCACCCGGTCGGGCGACCCGATATTCCCGGGATTGATACGCAGGCAAGCCGCGCCGGCCTCCGCGGCTTCGATGGCGCGCTTGTAATGGAAATGGATATCCGCGACGATCGGCACCTGTGCGTGCTGCACGATGACCTTAAGCGCCTGCGTCGATTCGACGTCCGGGCATGACACCCGCACAATGTCGGCGCCGGCCTCTTCCATCGCCCGTATCTGCGCCAGGGTCGCCTCGGCATCCGAGGTCAGGGTGTTGGTCATCGACTGCACCGAAATCGGCGCATCACCGCCGACCAGCACATTCCCCACGCGAATCTGCCGGCTCTTGCGCCGCTCTATGGTGCGCCAGGGCCTGACGTGGGTATGATCGGTAGCACTCATGTCGCAGTTCTTTACAGGTTCTGGCTCAGGAAATATCCGGCTTATATCGGCGCTCATGGCACCCGCCGCAAGCCTTATTGCGCAGTATCGGCAGCCGGCGGAGCCGTTTGTTCGGTCGCTGGCGCCGGGGAGGCCTGCGCCGGGCGTGCCGGTGTGTA
>CAMLLA010000322.1 GCA_946480525.1 uncultured Asticcacaulis sp.
GCCGACGATCAGCACAATACCGCTGACGCCAAAGACGATCGGCCAGGTCGGCTCGGTGCGCAGCCAGTCGAACCAGTCGCCGACAAACGGGCTGGTCAGGGGAGCGTTGCCAATAAAAAGCGCACCGGCGCACGCGGCGATGGCCACGATCGTCAGAATAACGAAGCCGGTAATTCCCGGCCCCTGAGTGACTTCACGCGAATCCGTAGTCGAAATGCTGCTCATTCAAGCCCCCGATACGCTCTGTTCATGAAACCTTAACCCCGACTTTGGCTTTCTGGCAATCGCAACTTGGACATCCTGTCCCAGAATCGCGAAATAAGCAGACATTTGCGGCTGTTGTGCAACTTTCTCGCCAAAGCCTTGCATGCCGGTACGGATGTCGTTAGAAGTCGAACATATGATGAACAGAGTAAGGATTCTGGGACTGGACCCCGGACTGCGCCGCCTGGGCTGGGGCCTGATCGACGTGGACGGGGCGCGCCTGTCGTGGGTGGCGCACGGCGTTATCGAGCCCGCTCAGGACCAGGATCTGGCTGTGCGCCTGCTTAATCTGTTCGACGGTTTGACCGGAGTGATCGCCCAGTGGCAACCCGATGAGGCCGCCATCGAAGAAACCTTCGTCAATATGAATCCGTCCTCGACGCTCAAGCTCGGCCACGCCCGGGCGGCGGCGATGCTGGCGCCGGCACGGGCCGGCCTGCCGGTGGCGGAATATGCCGCGCTCGACATCAAGAAGTCGGTGGTTGGCGCCGGCCGCGCCGACAAGGATCAGATACTGTTCATGATCAAGCGCCTGCTGCCGCTGGCCGGCAAGGCGGAGGGCGGACTGAAGGCGGACGCCGCCGATGCCCTGGCCTGTGCCATTACCCATGCGCACAAACGCAAGATGCGTAGTCTCAAACAAAGCCTCAAAGGTGTTGCGTGATTGGACGTTTACGGGGAACCCTGCTGGAACTGAGCGAGGAGGAAGTCCTGCTGGAGTGCGGGGGCGTCGGCTACCTTGTCCGTTGTGGCGTGCGCACCCTGTCGGCTGTGCCCGAACTCGGCAGCGAAGTGATCCTGCATATCGACAGCCAGACGCGCGAAGATGGTACGCGGCTTTACGGCTTTTTGTCCAAGGACGACCGCAAGGCGTTTCAGGCCTTGCAGGGCGTGCAGGGGGTGGGGCCGAAGGCCGCCCTGTCGGTGCTCGATGTGCTGACGCCGGGGCAGCTGGCCCAGGCAGTGGCGCACGAGGACAAGACGGCGGTCGGCCGCGCCAGTGGCGTCGGTCCCAAGCTGGCCCAGCGCATCGTCATCGAGCTGAAAGGCAAGATTCTCCAGACCGCGGATTTCGAGCCGATACCCTATCACGCCCCGACACCTGCCAAGCCCTCGGTCAGCGGCGAGAGTGTCGCGGCCCTGGTGGGGCTGGGCATTCCGGAAAACCAGTCACGCCAGGCGGTCGACGCAGCCCTCAAACAACTCGGCGACGAGGCGGAGCTGGCGGCGGTTATCCGCGCGTCGCTCAAGGCCATGGGTAGGTAGTCATGGCACGTCTTGTTTCCGGCGATGCGAATGCCGAGGACATGGAAGAACGGGTCCAGGATCGCGCGCTGCGGCCCCAGACCTTCGACGACTTTGTCGGGCAGGCGCCGCTGAAAGCCAATCTAAAGGTGTTCGTCGCTGCGGCGGCCGGCCGTCGGGAGGCGCTCGACCACGTGCTGTTTTACGGTCCACCCGGCCTGGGCAAGACCACGCTGGCCCAGATCGTGGCGCGCGAACTGGGCGTTGGCTTTCGCGCGACGTCCGGGCCCATGCTGGCCAAGGCGGGTGACCTGGCGGCCATCCTGTCCAATCTCGAACCGAACGACGTCCTGTTCATCGACGAAATCCACCGCCTCAATCCGGCGGTCGAGGAGATCCTCTATCCGGCCATGGAAGACTATGTGCTGGATCTGATCATCGGCGATGGGCCGGCGGCGCGCACAGTCCGCATCGACCTGGCGCCATTCACTCTGGTGGGAGCGACGACGCGGGCAGGCCTGTTGTCGACGCCGCTGCGCGACCGCTTCGGTATTCCGCTGCGCCTGGAATTCTATACGCCCGAGGAACTGGTGCGCGTGGTCTTGGGCACGGCGCGCAAGATGGGCGCCAGCCTGTCCGAAGACGGGGCGCTGGAAATCGCCTCGCGCTCACGGGGCACGCCGCGTATCGCCGGCCGCTTGCTTAGGCGGGTACGTGACTTCGCGGCGGCGGATGGTGCCGACATCATCGACAAGAACGCGGCGTCGAAAGCCCTGGCGCGGCTGGAAGTCGACACATCGGGCCTGGATCATTCCGATCGCCGCTACCTGAGGGCCCTGATCGAAAACTATGGCGGCGGGCCGGTCGGTCTAGAAACCATAGCGGCGGCGATCGCCGAAGCACGCGATGCCGTCGAGGACATGATCGAGCCCTACCTGCTGCAACAGGGCTTTATCCAACGTACCCAGCGCGGGCGCACGGCCTGTGCGCGCGCCTATCTGCACCTGGGGCTGACGCCGCCGGCGCAACCGCCGGCGACACCGGATCTTTTTGAAGGTTAGGCCTTGCGAGCGATCCAATAGTCGGCGCCGAAACGGCCCGATCCTGTGACGATCAGTACGGCCGACAGCAGCAGGATATAGGCGTTTTCAGGGGCGTCGGGATAAACAAAGACGGCGATCACCGTCGTCATGACGAAGAGGCCCGCCGCTGCAAACCGCGTCAGCAGCCCGAACAGCAGCAGGACTGGCAGGGACAGTTCGGCGGCCGTCGCCATCAGCGCCGCCAGTTCCGGCGGCAGGACCGGGACCTTGTACTCATCGCTGAACAGGGCGATGGTCGTGCTCCAGTTGGCGAGCTTGGTCAGGCCGGAAAAGAAGAAAAACTTCGCCAGCCACAGGCGCACGGCCATTAGCACGAAGCCGTATAGCCAGTCGTTTGACGCCAGGCGCTTTTCCAGTTCGGCGTAGAGGCGTATCAGGCCGATGAGGGAAGAGGCAGGCGCAGATCGGGCGGTCATGGGCGTATCCATTAGAAATTTTTCCTTTGATTTCAGGTGGATGTAAGAAGGCTGTTCTGGGCCAGTCGGGCCAGCAGGGTTTGAAGCAGCACCAGGTCATTGTCGTCGGGAGCAAGGAGGTCGAGCGCGGCGAACAGGGATTGGTGCGTCTCGATCAGGGCCAGGAAGCGAGCTTCGAGCGGCGCGAGGCAGAGGCGGATGATCCGGTCCTCCGCGTCGCGCCCGATCAGCAGGTCGCAGACCATGGCGCGCGGCGGTTCGGGCGCGACGCCGGCGACCAGGGCTGTATGGAGCGCTGCGATATCGTGATCGAGACGAAGGATGCCAACCGATGGATGCAAGGCGCATACGGCGTCCGGAGCCATCAGGGCATCCAACCCACAGGGTTCGGCATCCGCGGCGTGGTGGGCGTGGTCCATTGCCCTTTCGAAATCCGCCAGATCTGCCAGCCACGGCAATGACGCGGCCTGAAGGTGGTTGCGAAGAAAGGCGGGAAAGCGGTCGCCATAGGTGCTCCGGTCGCCTGAGGTCAGGGCGTGGCCAAGGACATAGTCGCGGGCAAAGGCGTTGAAAGCCTCTTCCCCCAGGGCCTGGGCCGTGACGTCGAACCGGCCGCGCAGAACGTCGATCAGCGCGAACAACCAGGTGTCATGATGGATGCGCAATCCTGGCGACGCGGCCTGCGGGGGCGAAGTCACAGCTGTCAGGAAGCTGCGCTGAAATCCAGCCAGGTCGCGGGTGTCAAACATCGAGCGCCTCCGCCATCCGGCGCCGTAGTGCCGTTGCTCGACGCGCGTCGGCCGTCGCGGCTTCATCCAGCAGGATATCGAGATCGGGGAGGGCTGTATCCCACTCGATCAGGGTCGGCCGGTCGCCAAAGCGGCCAAGCGCTTCCTCGAAAAGCGCCCAGACCTCAGGCTGGATTCGGTCGCCGTGGGTGTCGACCAGCAGGACTTTGCCGTCGTCGCCCGGTGCTTCATCATGGCCGGCCAGATGGAATTGCCGGATAGTCTGTCCTGTCCCAAGCGCGGCCAAATACGCCGACGGATCGCGGCCGAGATTATGGGCGCTGACATAGACATTGTTGATGTCGAGCAGCAGGCCACACCCCGTCATTGCCGCCAGCCGCAACAGGAATTCCGGTTCATCGAAATCAAGACGGTCGAACGCAATGTAGTTGGACGGATTTTCAATCAGGACCTGTCGGCCGAGAACCGTCTGGAACCGGTCAATATGGCGCGCGAAGACCTCCAGCGCCTCGTGGGTGAACGGCACGGGCAGCAGGTCCGGAACGGCGACGTGCGCATAGGCGCTCCAACTCAGATGTTCGGAGACCAGGGCTGGCTCGAAGCGTTTCACAAGCGCTGCGACCTGGGCCAGATGGTGCTCGCACAGGCCATCGGCGCGGCCGAGCGACAGGCCGACGCCGTGGAACGACAGGGGATAGTCGGTACGCAGATGTTCCAGCACCTTCAGCTTGGCGCCACCACCGAAATAGTTTTCGGTGTGGACCTCCAGAAAGCCGACAGAAAGCTTTTGCGCACGGAAAGCCGCGACATGAGGAGCGCGCAGGCCAATGCCTGCGCGCGTGCCGATCGGCAGATTCGGGGGGAAAACGCACATGGGCGGCCCTCATTCAGCCCGGGGGACGCTTACTTAGCCACC
>CAMLLA010000323.1 GCA_946480525.1 uncultured Asticcacaulis sp.
GGCCCGGACTGGCAGGCGAAGGACCCGGCGCTGCAGGTGCAACGGACGGATCGCCACCCGCTGGCGGCATTGCGGGAACGGGCTCCGCTCGCACCGGCGCAACCAATGCTTCGAGATAACCAGCCGCAGCGTGACTGGCCTCGGTCAGCGAAGGCGCCTGCAATCCTGTGGGCGACAGGGCCATGGCCGCCAGTTCCGAAGGCCCCTCGGTGGAGACGGTGTAGACCAGTGTGGAGTAGGCGCTGAAACTCGTCGCCGCGGCAATGACGAAACCCAGCCGGAGCACGGCATAGACCAGGTTGGCGACGTCGAGATGGTGATGCAGGATCAGGCGATAGCCGATGCCGACGACATAGAGCACCAGCAGCACCGCGACCAGGGCCGTCGGCAGGCCATGCCACATGCCCCCTTGGAATCCTGCGAGTTCGATCTGCCGCGACTGGCATTCGACGTAAGCCGCCAGGCGCTCGACAACCCCGGCGCCGTCGGCCACGGCAGGACAAGCACCGCTCATGACAGTCTCTCCAGGAAGACAGGCATCCAGTCACCCGGGTCGTCGCCGACAGCAGCGCGTACCTCGTCCAGTAGCCGGATAGCGCTTTCGCGGCCGGACAGAACGTGCAGCATTTCCGCTTCGCCGGTTAAATCGAGGCGCGCCACAACGCTTTCGCGGCCATGCTTGATCAGGAAGCAATGGGCGTGGTCAGGCAAGGACCGGATCAGGTCGAACTCATGCTGGGTCAGTCCGAAACCGTCGACATAGTCTGCCGTCTGGGCACGCGCATTAGGCAGGAAGATATGCGTAGCGGCCTGCTCAACGATCGCCGACGATATGCGGCTGGCCAGAGCGTCCTGGGCGCTCTGGGTGACGAAGCCCACCAGTCCGTTGCGCTTGCGGATGGTCTTTTCCCAGTCGCGGATACGGGCCACGAAGATATCGTCATCCAGCGCCTTCCAGCCCTCGTCGACGACAATGATCGCCGGCGATCCGTCCAGCCGTTCCTCAACGCGATGGAACAGGTACATCATGGCAGGCGTCCGCGTCGCCGGCGCGTCCAGCAGCTGCGTCATGTCGAAGCCGACGACCGCCGCATCAAGTCCGACTTCGTCTTCGGCATTATCGAACAGCCAGGCGTGCTCTCCGGTACCGAACCAGGGGCGCAGCCGGGCATGGAGGTCGGTTGCCCTCGGTCGCTCAGCGCCCCGCAACAAGTCCGCGAAGGCACGCAGGCGCCGAAGGCTGGGCGGCGCCGAGAAGTTGGCGTCGACCGCCGCCTCGATCACCGTCAGGTCCTCGGCGCTCGGCGCCGCGTCAGCGGAGACCAAACGCGATACCCATTCGATCAGAAAGCGGCGGTTCGTAGGCGATGCCTCCAGGGCCAGGGGATTGAGCCCCGAGGGGGCGCCGGGGCGCAGGGTGCGATAGCGGCCGCCGACAGCCCGGATAAAGATCTCCGAGCCCCGGTCCTTATCGAAGAAGACAAGCCGCGGCTTGAACTTCAGCGCCTGGGCAAGCAGGAAGTTCAACACCACCGTCTTGCCGGAACCGGACGGGCCGATCACGCTGAAATTGCCGAGATCGCCATGGTGGAAGTTGAAGAAATAGGGCCCCGCCGCCGTCGTTTCGAGGACGGTCACCGCCTCACCCCAATAGCCGCGCGGCTCGCCTATGGCGAAATTGTGGAAGGAAGCGAAACTGGCGAAATTGCGTCCGGCGATGAGTGCGCGCCGGGTGATGAAGCGCATATTGCCGGGGAACTGCGCCCAGAAGGCCGGCTCGAGCGCCAGATCTTCGCGCACGCCGACGATGCCGAGGTCCGCCAGCACCGCCTGGGCGTCGGCCAACCCTTGCGCGACCTGGCCTTCGTCGGCGGCGCTAAGCATCAGGGTCATGTGATGTTCGCCGAAGATCGCGCGTCCCGCAGCCAGGTCGTCGCTGGCACCCGCCAGTTCGTTGCGCAGGGTGATCGCCTCGTCGTCGCTGGCGCGCATGCGGCGAAGCGCCAGGTTGACGCGCCGCAGGGCGGGCTCGCGGTCGACGAAGGCGAAGCTTTGGGTCAGCACGAATTCGGCCGGCAGCCGCAGCAGTTCGTCGATCATGCCCGGCCGCGACGTGCCGGGATATTCCCGGATCGACAGGATGCCGAAATAGCGGCGGTCCTGCTCGGCATAGGCGGCCAGTTCTCCGGTCATGCGGCCAAAGCTGAGGCGGCGGGCCGGCACGTGTGACGCCAGCTTGCCTTCCGGCAGCAACCGCGCCTGGCTGAAGCCGTTGTAAATCTGCGCCAGGAACTCAAGAATGCCGGAGTAGCGCCGGCCGTCGCGCTCATAGACACCGACGACGCGCGGCCGATAAGCCGCCAGCGAGGCCATCAGAACCTCGCGTGCCTCGTTCAGATCGCGCAGACCTTCGCGCAGCTCGATGTCGGCGTGGCCCGCGTCGGCGGACATGTTGTCGAAGAACCGCTGAACCAAACCCTTTCTGCCCTGGGTCGGCCGGCGCAGAAGCGTGACATAGATGTCGTTGACGTAGAGCGCCTTGGCGTCCAGCCGTTTGCGCCACCGATCGTTCAGGGCGCGGCTGAACGCATCGCCGTAAGACGCATCAAGCGCCGGTTCCACGCGGCGGCGGACAATATGGTAATAGAGCGCGAAGCGCGAGGCGCTGAGCGCCTTAAGCGCTGCGTCCCTTAGGTCCTTGCGATAATTGAGTTCACTGGTATCCGCGGTCTCGAACAGAAGTCCCTTCAGGACGATGGTCTGCATAAGGCGCTTGTCCTGCAGCATCACCGTATTGTCGTCGACGTGCGCGAGATACGGCAGGCGATCGCCGCCGCGGGTTTCCTTTTCGTAAGCTACTCTGGTCATGGACTATAGGAATTGCACCCCCACAGCGACCGGTTCGCGACGTGCGGACAGCGTGAGCTGACAACGATCCAGATGTCGAAAATACGCGGATCGTACAAGTGGGCGACCCAGCCGATGGCATGGATGACAAGCGCCGCGACGATGACCCAGAACGCCTTGAAGATCAGGAACAATTCCGTCGTGATGATGACGTTCGCGATCAGGAAACTGTAGGTTACACCCAGGAACATCTGCGGTTTGGTCAAGGCGACGAAAAGGCGGTCGCGATCGAGCGTGTCCATAATTCAGAAGCCGCCGCTGGCCGCCGTCTGGATACCGGCGACGATGCTGGTCGCACCGAAGAGGATGAAGCATCCCAGAATGACTGCGGCGCCGTGGCGCCAGTTCAACCGGCCTGTCAGCATCATGTATCCGCAGAAGGCCACCGCGATCACGGCAACCACGGTCGCCGTTGTACCCAGCAAGGTCCCCTGGATCCAGTGGAGGGCGCCGACAATCGCGCCCGAGCCTTCAGGGTCGGCGTAAGCCTGTGCATGGGCTGGCAGGGCGACCAGGGCCAGGACCGCAATGGCGCCCGACAAGTGTTGTATCGCTTTCATAGGTTTTACTCAGGTAAGAACTTACGGATTGGGTGTCAGCAACAGGATGGGACCAGCGGCACGGCAGCCGCCGGTCCCGTGTATCAGGGTCAGTTCGGAGACGTTCCGTAAACGATGCCGCGACCGGAGTTGGTGGCCCCATAGACCGTCCCGAAGGTCTTCGGGTCGCCCACAAGCATGCGGAAGCCGCCGTATTGATTCTGGGCGTTGTCGATCCGCGTCCAGGTGCTGCCGCCGTTGACCGAGCGGAAGACGCCTTTGACATTGTTGTAGGTGCCGGCGACGTACATGGCCGGGTAGGACTGGCCGGACGCCGCCTTACCGAAGCCCATGGCCTGAATGCTCGTCGGACCGGAGACCTGGCTCCAGGTGCCCGAGCCACAGGTCGTGTTGCGCAACAAACCGCTGTAACCGTAGAGCCAGACGTCGCAGGACTTGCCGAACGGCGTGATCAGGGTGTGCCACGCAATGGGCGTAACGGGCTGGGTCCAGCTGACGCCTTTGTTGGTGCTGACATAGACCTTACCATTGGTGCGTTCATAGGCGTAGAAGTTGTTGACGTTCGCGCCGTCGGCCACCACGGCGATGCCTGCGGGCAACGATGTCGAAGACCAGCTGTAGGTGCTGTTGGTTGAGACGACCGGCACAACGCCGCTGTCGCCGGGCGCCCAGACGATGGAGCTGCCGTCGGCGTTGATTGCGATGGTGCCGCCACTGTCATTCGTGACACCGGCCGGTGTGCTGGTGAAGGGAGACCAGCTGTAGCCGCCATTATACGAGATGGCGCCGGGGGCGCTGCCCCATATGCCGACCCGCACCATAATGTTCGAGGCGCTCTTGGCCCAGTCGAGGGAGGAGGTGTTACCGCAGTTGGGATTGGAGTGCGCGGCCGCGGGGGCCTGGGTCATGCTGGAGTGGAAGAAGCCGCACACGTCGCCCATCCCGCTCACCAACGGCACCGAACCACCCCAGGGGAAGGCGGTCGGAGACGCCAGGCTGAGCGGAACGGTTTCTTCCACGCCGTTTTGATCGAGCGTGAAATTGACGGTCCCACCGCTGGCGGAGGCCGTCAGGTTCTGGGTCGACATGATGCCGCCACCCCAGGTGACGAAGGCGTGGTTGGTGTTGAACGGATCGAGCGCAACGCCGCTCCAGTTGCCGAGATAGCTACGGGTGCCGTTCCAGGGCGCCGCACTGAGGTTGACATTGAC